>QNCD01000175.1 GCA_003644385.1 Candidatus Omnitrophota bacterium | reverse complement strand
CTTTATCAAAGCTGGGTGATGTTTATGTTAATGATGCTTTTGGTACAGTTCATCGATCGCACGCCTCAGTGGTCGGCGTAACAAAGTTTTTTAAGTAATGTGCGGCAGGCTATCTTATGGAAAAGGAAATAGAATACTTGGTAAATGCCCTGGCTAATTCTGGACGTCCCTTTTGTGTAATACTCGGCGGTAAAAAAGTTTCTAATAAGATTCAAGTTATCAGGAATATGCTGGACAAAGCCAATTTCATTTTTATTGGCGGAGCTATGGCTTTTCCTTTTCTTAAAGCCAAAGGTCATTCAGTTGGTTTGTCTAAATATGAGAGTAAGGCTAAGAGAAAGGATGGGACTGAGGTCGATATTGTGAAACTGGCCGATGGACTTTTGAGAGAAGCGGAACTTAAGGCACATGGTAAAATTTTATTGCCAGTAGATTTCTTTACGCGCCGAGAATTAGAAGATCCAGAAAGGCCAGCCATATCAGAGTATAGAGATATTCCTGACAATCAGATGGCTTTGGATATTGGACCAAAAACCCTGAGGTGGTATTTACAGGAGATTAAACTAGCCAGGACAGTACTTTGGAACGGCCCCCTGGGTGTATTTGAACATCCAGCGTTTTCTCAAGGGACATTTTCGATAGCTGAAGGCTTGGCTAAGTATGATTGTCTTTCAATTGTGGGAAGTGGAGATACAGCGACCGCAGTTAGACAGGCTGGAGTGGCTGATGGCATCACCCACATTTCAACTGACGGTGGTGCTATGTTAGAATTATTGGAGGGCAAAGAATTACCTGGGATGGTTGTACTTACTGATAAATAATTAAACAAAGACTCTTGCGTGTAAGCAGGAATCGTTTTTTATCAATTAAATTGACATTTTTCAGTTTTTCGGCTATAATTAGTTTATGAATAGACATTTTGATTAGGTTATTTAAGGGCCCATAGAGAAATGTTGATTATTCAAATTATTATACAAACTACTTGTGAAAAGCAGGGAGGATTACATATCGCTGTCTGATTTTTGGACAGTTTTTTATTATTTTAATTCAACACACAGGTAAACTCCGTATTACGGGGCGAACTATGTGTTGGGATAGGATTCAAAATTATGAGAAGAAAAATTTTACGAAAAACACTTTCTATCGTCGGTGTTATAGCTATGGTGCTTTATTTATTTCCTATGGCGCCGTTTATCCCTTCGCCGATACCGGCTAAAGTAGCTAGAGCCGCTACGCCGGGAAAATTTACCAATGTCAACGTAACAGCTGATAATTATACAGTGAGTGCTTCAACTACATTAACAATTTCTTTTACTACCGCTAATGCCCTTAATCAATACGGAGATATTATCAGATTTTTTTGGGACGATTTTGGATCAGCAACTTCAGCCTCGCTGGACAGCATAACTGTAAACGGGTCGTCGTTTTCTGGCTATTATTCAACATATACGGCTAGCAGTTATTTTGAGATTTATCTGGATACGGCAATTTCTGCGGGTTCGGATGTGGTAGCTACTGTTTCAGGAATTACTCACCGCAGTAATGTTGGTCGGGAAAGAGTTGGTATTGTTTCCTTTAGTCCTAATAACGGAGGTACTGCATATGAAAATTGTACAGATGCAGGTGGTAATAGTCAGTCATATGGAGATTGCGCCCCTTTTAGAGTTTGGCTTCCGGTAGGTACGCCTGAAGTAAAAGCTCAAATTAGGGGACCAGTTGGTTCAGCTGACGAAAATAATGGTATTAATGAGGCCTATACACAAATATGGGGAGGATCAGGTGATGGTTATTGGGATTCATCATCCGCGGACCATAATGGATTTGTTTACTTTTTTAATGTACCAACCGGTACATACACTATGGATATTTTTAATCCGGGCGGTGGAATATATTCATATTCTCAACCTTATGATCATGATTGGGATTGGGTGTATTATGATATGCCTACCTCAGTAAAATTTGAACAGAGTAACTCAGTAGCTGAATCAAAAACTCTTAATCTAACGGTTACTCCGGTAAATTCCACTATCACGGGGAAGGTTTTAAAACCGGATGGCACTGTGTTAACCGGTGAGATGATTAATGTTGATATTTATACTCAAAACGGGTTTGGTAACTGGGTTCAAGTTGATCAAAGCACGGGGGAATTTTCTGCTGGTGTACCAGCTGGTACTTATCAAGTGATGGTTAATCTGTGGAGTCAAGACTGGGGTGGACCAAGCCCACAAACAGTGACAGTAGCCGCTAACGAAACTGAGAATCTAGGTTCATTGTATTTAGTGCCAAAGAGCGCTGTTATCTCCGGTAGTGTTACTGATGCAAATGGCAATGGATTAAATAATCAGTTTGTTGATTGTTTTGTACCAGGCGAGTGGGGCAAATGGTCTTCAGGCCAGACAGGGGCTGATGGGACATTCAGTTTTGCCGCTTTTGGCGGATTGACATATATGTGCAGTCCAATGTCTGATTTTGGTGGTTGGGGTGGTGGCAGTGGTGAGACATATAT
>QNCD01000174.1 GCA_003644385.1 Candidatus Omnitrophota bacterium | reverse complement strand
CTATAACCTCTCTTGTGGCAGCAGCCCTTAATTTCTCTGCAACAAGCTCTTTCAAGGCCAAACAATTCACAGAACCTGCGTCAAAAAGAGGCTCTTTTGTGAATGGATGAAGAAACTTATGAGCAGAAGTCCTTTCAAGAATCTTTAGAAATTCTTCCTTGTCATTATGAAGCATTTTCAATTACTATCCACTTTTTGTTTATCCTTCCTTTTCTTGAGCTTGAGGGATAAAGCGTAACAAGGGATGTATTTCTCACGCTCTTAAGCAGAGGCTCAAGTTTCTTGTCCTTAAGGCCTGATTTTTCCAAGGCAAAACCTATCCTTTTCCTGGCTGAAACACTCGGAAATCTCGCAGCATACTTAATCAGCCTGCTGACATCTGTCTTTCTGTCTTTTATCTGCTCTTTGAGAATCTCAAACGCTTTCTTCAAACCGCCAACAGGCCCGGGAAAATAAAACATATCAACAAGGGTTCTTTCCCTGTCGCTTACAATAATCTCGCTATCCTTTATTCTTATCTTCTCAAGCCCATACATTCTTGTTGAAGGTATCTTAACCATCCTGAATATCATGCTGCCTATTGTCCTGTCACGGTGCAAAGAGGTGTTAAGGATATACATTGTCTGGAATATCTGGTCTGTAAAGCCATAATAGTTATACATAGTCGAATATCCCACATAATAATTGCCTTCTGGAAAGAAAACAGAAGGCACAAGAAACTCGTTTATGTTGCTTCCTGCCGGGCCTGATTCAAGAGGCGAGTAGAAATAAACTCCCCTCTTTACTGCAGTTAAAATTCCTTTTCTTTTAAGTCTGAAGATTATTTGTTTTCTCAAAGCCTGGTCAAAACCAAACCACCCGTCAAATTGCTCCTTGGTAAACAAAGACGCCTTTTCATAAGAAAGCCTTGCTATAACCTCGGTTTCCTTTGGCCCCAGGTATTTTTCTATTGTATTGTTTTTCATCTTGGTTACTCCATAAATAACTATCGTAAATTTTTATACAATATAAATCTTACGCTTTTTCGCTCCCTTTGTCAATGTTTTTCCTTCTTCCCTTTATCTTTTACAGAACTACCTTATCATGCCCAAATAAGGCACAAAAGTCGTATAATACTGCACCCGAAAGTCTTAAACAATTTCATTAGGGTGGTAAGCAAACTCTATTCCTGTAACTGTTTTAATATGCCTTTTACGTAGGCATAGCATCTTTTGGGATTATCAATGCGTTTTTGGGCCACTATGGCGAATGCCTTTTTTACTGGTTTGCTACCAAAAGTATTCATCATTGTAATTATATCCTCTACTACCTGCGAATCGTTCTCCTCAAAGACTATTTTTGCGTATTTTCTTGCCTTTTTGAGGCTTTTTGAGCCATAGGCCAACTCTAATCTATCCCATTCTGACTCCAGCCAATCTGGGTCATACATAAAAGAAAAATGGGGTCAGATTTATTTTCCATTCTTTTTGGCCTGCTTGGCAAAAATAGTTCTGACCCCATTATTGCTATGGCGAATGCCTTTTTTACCGATCTGTTACCAATGTGGTTGGACTTCTTATTTTTCTGCTTGGTTTATTATACTGTCAAAAAGAAAGGTTGTAATATTTATCTAATTTTAACATAACCAATAAGTTATACAATTATTCCTTCAATCAACTTTCCTTCATTTTTCTAAAAGAATGGTAAAATTTGTTTTCGAAGTGATTTAAATATGGAGAGTTAGGTAAAGTATCTAAGAATTCTATTTAATATTTCTAACACTTGAACTCACCGACACGACGAGCGGATTGAAAAGCCGCGAGTTGGGTCCGGTGGAGTGAGTTGTTAGATTTTTTATCCATTTGTTGATTTAATATGTTTCTCTACTTTCTTTAATGCGTGCGTCAGAGCCTCAATGATTTCTTTTAATTTAGGCATATCGGTTCTATTTTTTTCCACTATAATACGCAATGCATCTGTGGCGAGAAACAAACCATAAATATGTTTTTCCATTTTACTTTGAATTTTATTAAAATTTATTATATCGTTTAGCATTTTTTTAGTATCGTTAACCATTTCATTCAGGAATTTATTCATTGCCCTTAGCCTTTTAGCTGGAAACTTCTTTTTTCTTTCAACTCTACGCTTTGTTTTCAAAAAATCTATTACTTCCTGCAAATATTCTACTCTTTTTTCAACTTCCATTTTATTTTTATTTCTCTGGCAAACTTGAATCTTCTTTAATCTTTCGTTTAAGTATTCTACATAAGCTTTCATCAAATTCTGACGAGCAATTAAGACCTTTTCCGCTTTAGTTTTCCTTTTCTTTTTTCCTTTGGTAGTCAATAAACGTTCTGACTTCTCTAGCTTAGTTAGGATGTTTTGCAATATATCCATCAAGGCCATTTGATTCTTTTGAGATCTTTTTGTGCATAAAATATGTGATATTATAGTTGCTGCTGTAGAAATTGGCATAATTTTTATTTTTTTAATCTAACATTTAATAGACGTAATTCCTTTTTTTCTGTTGTTTTTTTATCT
>QNCD01000173.1 GCA_003644385.1 Candidatus Omnitrophota bacterium | reverse complement strand
TCAAGTAAAGAGGGATAATAGAAAGGGAGTTAACCGAATTAGGCCAGATTCAACTAATAGAGTTATTCTTCAATAATGTTAGATAATAAAATGCGCGAGCGAAAGCGAGCACCTCTCTTGTTGGCAATGCACTATGGTGTAACCCCTTACAGATAAATGAGTTGAGATATGGTTTTTAATTTGGACAGCATAGATTATGTCTATTGAATTAATGCGGCGTATAGACTATTGGGTAGGCGTACCTCTATGTTTTTTTCTTACGGTAATGAATTACGTTTTAAGCCCCCTTACTCTTATAAAAAGAAGGAAAGCCAGTCATAAAAAGATATTATTTATTAAATTATTGGAAATAGGTAACATCATCTTGGCTTATCCCCTTCTTAATAAAGTCCGGAGAGAATTTCCAGAGGCAGGGATGTTTTTCCTTACGTTTGAAGAGAATAAGCCTTTATTCCAAATTCTAGATGTAGTACCATCCTTTAATATTTTAACTATTAGAAGGAAATCAATTTGTTCATTTATTTTAGATACGCTAAGAGTTACAAGGAAGCTAAGGAAGGAGAAAGTGGATATTGTTTTTGACCTGGAATTATTTTCACGCTTTACAGCGATACTTACTTTATTAACCGCTGCTTACAAAAGAGTAGGGTTCTATCGCTATTCTATGGAGGGTTTATACAGAGGAGGATTCCTGACACACAGGGTTCAATATAACCCTCTTGTTCACATCAGTAAATCTTACTTATCATTATGGCAGGCAGCTAAGGGGAATAAAAAGTTTACACCCGAGCTGGAGAAAAAGATTGAGAATGAGGAGATTTTTTTGCCAAGATTTATCCCTTCGGAAGAAAGAAAAAGACAGATATGGGATAAGCTAAGAAGATGGAATATTAGTGAAGAGGCCAGATTATTGTTGGTTAATCCCGGAGAAGGAAACATTCCTTTAAGAGAATGGTCATTAGAAAACTTTGGTATTTTAGCCAGAAGGCTTTTAGAGGATAAGAGAAATTATATAATCATTATAGGTACGGATAAGACATCCAATAAGGCAGAATTGCTCTGTAGGTTGGTTAACGATAAAAGATGTCTAAACCTAACTCATCAGACTACGCTGTCCGAGGTTTTAGGGCTTTTTAGTATTGCGCAGGCATTGATTGCTAATGATTGCGGCCTGGCGCATTTAGCCTCTTTAACTCCGATAAAAAAATTTGTCCTCTTTGGGCCAGAGAGCCCAAAGGTTTATGCGCCATTAGAGGAAAATACCTGTATAATATATTCGGATTTGGCCTGTTCCCCCTGCCTATCAGCATTTAATCATAGAAATTCTATTTGTAAGAATAATAGATGTCTAGAAATGATTAAACCCGAAGAAGTTTATGGTTTAATAAAGGCACATCTAAGATGAGTCCTGAAGCTGAGTTAGTTTTGGCCGTGGCTCAGAAGATGGTTTATTCCGTTAGGAGTATTGATACTCCCGCAGCTAAAGATGGTATTTCTAAGAGGATTAATAATCAAAAATATAGAGCCTTGTCCTTAATCAAAGAAAGAGATATTAATTGGTCAAGATTTAAAGATAGCCTTGCCTATCATGGGTTAATTCCCTTTGCTTACGTTAGCCTGAAGGAACATCTTTCTTTATTACCGAAAGGCCTGGTTGAGGTCTTAACATCAACGTATCATTATTGCCTGATGTTTTCTTCCCGCCTTGAGGAGAAATTTTTGTCCTTAGCCAGTATCTTTGAGGCAAATGGCATAACATTGATACCGATAAAGGGTGTAGGCCTGTTAGAAGATTTATATCCGGATTATCCTATTCGGCCGAGTACGGATATAGACGTTTTGGTTCAAGAGCAGGATATAGACAGGGCAGTTGGGTTGCTGGAGGAGGCGGGTTTTGAAAAACACTTAGAAGGCCTAAAGGAGGAATACTGGAGGAAGAAGCAGTATCATCTTGTTTTTGTCCGTTTTGGCAGGAAATCCTATCAGGGGGAAGCTGCGAATGAAAAATCTAATGGTCATTCCATAATAGTGGAGCTGCACTGGGATTTAGATTATCGCAGGAAAAGAAGACAATTGCTGTCTCAGATGTTTAAGCGCTTAAGGGAATTCTCGATGCGGGGTAGGCGAATAAAATTACTTTCTGTTGAAGATACATTCTTCGCCCTGGCATTACATCAGCGGCGCTTTGGCAAGACGCTAGCCTTAAGAGATGCCTGTGACATCGCCCGGCTTTTAAACAAATATGCCTCAAGTTTTGACTGGGATTATGTTTTAAATGAGGCTAAAAAGTCAAAAGTTTGTTCGACTATATTCTTTAGCCTTTATCAAGTACAATACTTATTAGGAATAAATGTACCTACTTATGTATGGAGGGAATTAAATCTATCAACTTGGAAGCAAAGGGCAATCCGGCGCTTTATAGAAAAAAATACCTTTTTGGCAGATAAGAATATACAAGCGAAAAATCTCTATCTAAGGGCGCATTTTCTTTTATATGATAGCTTCTGGGAGCCAGTAGATTAT
>QNCD01000172.1 GCA_003644385.1 Candidatus Omnitrophota bacterium | reverse complement strand
TCAATACCCTGGTCAAAAAAAATCTCTGAACACGGGCCGCAAGGGCCGTTAGGGCCTTTTGTTTTTGCCTCCTGAGGCCAGAAATTTTCCTTATCTCCAAGCTTTAGAATTTTTTCTTTTGCAATACCGATATCCTCTTTCCAGATTCCGTAAGCCTCCTGGTCATCTGCATATACGGAAACCCAGAGACTTTCTTTGGCTATCTTAAGCTCAGCAGTCAAAAATTCCCAAGCCCAGGATATCGCCTCTTTCTTAAAATAATCGCCGAAGGAAAAATTCCCCAGCATTTCAAAAAAAGTATGGTGCCCGGAAGCCTTACCCACTTTTTCCAGGTCGCCTGTGCGCAAACAACGCTGTGAGCTGGCTGCGCGGCTAAAACCGGTTAAATGCCCTAAAAACTGTTTTTTAAACTGATTCATCCCGGCAGGGGTAAACAAAACCGTGGGATCTTCTGAAGGAACAAGAGAGTCGCTCTCTACGATTTTGTGTCCTTTGGATTTAAAAAATTCAAGGAACTTTTCTCTTAAGGTATCGGCCTTCATTTTATGTAAAATCTATCTTCCATCTCTTTGACAATTAATCAAATTCAAGACCCGCACTTAAGTTGATTAAGAGAACCGATGATGGCGGCTGGAGAAAAGCCGCGGCGCAAAAGATAATTAAAAACGCGCCGCTTCTTCTTTTCCTCTGCGCCTTTTATTCTTTTAAACTTCTCCTGCGCTAATTCCCGGACGATTTTTTCTTCAGCGTAATTTGATTTTAAATCCTTTAAAACAGCTTCGGCTATATCCGGATTTATTCCTTTTACTTTTAATTCCTGCTTCAATCTAAGTATTCCTAAAGGCTTTTTCACCCGCGAATTCACCCAAGACCTGGCAAACTCAAAATCATTAATAAAGCCTTTTTCTCTTAAAAATTGCAGTGTCTTCCTTATAACTTCCGGAGTGAATTTTTTTCTTTTTAACCTATCGCTTATCTCTTTTTCACTGCGCAGCCTGAATTTAAGCAAAAGGTAAGCGTAATTCCTGGCCTTATTTATGGAATCGGCATTGGCACTCACTCTTTTATTAAAAAATACCCTCTTATTGTCTTAACTAAGACATCGCCCTTGAGGTCTTTAGTCGCTTTAGCGTAATCAGAGATATTTTTTATTTCCTGTTTATTTATTTCTAAAATTACCTCTCCTGGAATCAACCCTGCTTCATCAGCCGGGCTTTGCGCTTCAACACTTACTATCAGAACGCCCTCTTTCTGCTCGATTCTGTAACGTTTTGCATAATCCGAGGTTAAGTCCGCAACCTCAAGCCCTCTCCATTTCTCTGGCTCTTTCTGGGTATAGTTAGAGATTCTCTCCAGATCTTCCGGCCTTTCCCCGATTTCTACCTTTAAGGCTAATTCTTTTTTTTCGCGGGTCACCACAACCTCTACCCTGCGCCCGACCTCGGTTCTTCCTACGACATTTAAAAGCTCCCTTACACTGTCAATCGTCTGGTTGTCAAATCTCCTTATGATATCCCCTTCTTTTAAGCCGCCCTTTTCAGCAGGCGAGCCTTCTAAAACATTTGCGATTAAAGCGCCTTTTGTATCGGAGACCCCGAAATGCTTTGCTAAATCATCTGTCAAATCCTGAACCGTTACCCCCAGCCAGCCGTAAAGAATCTTTTTGCCGGCGATTAGTTGGTCAAGTATTCTTTTTGCGGTATTAATCGGAATGGCAAAGCCTATACCCTGATAACCTCCAGTAGTGGAAAAAATTGCCACGTTAATACCTACGACCTCTCCGTTTAAATTTACCAAGGGCCCTCCTGAATTTCCGGGGTTTATAGCCGCATCTGTTTGAATAACATCGCCGTAATCTCTTTCCCGGGAAATAGTCCGGCCTAAAGAGCGGTGCAAGGCGCTGATTACGCCTACGGTTACTGTCGGCTCAGGATTTTGCAGGGCAAATCCAAAAGGATTACCGATTGCAACTACCCATTGTCCGATGCGCAGATTTTCCGAATCTCCGAGTTTTGCTATAGGCAGGTTACGCGCGTTTATTTTGATTACCGCTAAATCAGAACGCACATCCTGGCCTTTAATTTCGCCTTTAAACTCCCTGCCATCGGAAAGAGTAACCGTAATCTTATCAGCTCCGCCGATCACGTGCTCATTGGTAAGGATATATCCTTCCTCATCAATGATTACTCCGGAACCTAAACCCATCTGCTTATATTCTCTTTCAGGAATCTCACCGAAAAAATCCTCAAAAAACCTGCGAAAAGGATCATTCTCGCCAAACGGCGATTCACCGTAAGGGTAATTAAAATAAAAGTGCCTACCTCCCCCTATTTTTGTCACGTATTCAGTGCTGATAGAAACTACAGCCGCTCCTGCGGTATCGGCAACATTGATAACCGCGTCTTCCATCTGGAAATCCTCCAGGGAAACAGCCTGGGAAACACCTGGCTTCTTCGCTCTAGTGCTGGCAACAGGTTTCTGGACTTCTCCGTTAACAGGCGAGAAGATATCCATGCGCATAGCAATAGTCAGGCCTAATA
>QNCD01000171.1 GCA_003644385.1 Candidatus Omnitrophota bacterium | reverse complement strand
TTTTTTGCTCTCTAATTAAATAATTCACTTAATATTTTAATAATTTATAAGCATTTATTATGCTTCCTCTTCCTAATTATGAATAAATGCTCAATATCATATTGCAATCTTTCTTATATTTTATGATAATATTAGAAACCAACTAGAAGTAATCCATTATAAAATATTTAGCTGACGAACGAAATTATATTATAATTTGGAATCAGCAAAAGCTTGTGAAGCGTTAAATTACGTTAAATTATTTCACGAATTGTTAGCTTGATTTTTTAAGACACTATCAAATTCTTATAAGAAATCTGGACAACAATATATTTTTAAGTACGCTCTTATAAGCGTGTTAAAAAATGTGTAAGTATATACATGCATTGGCTATTATAATGATTTTATTTTTATTCGCACTGTCATCTACGGGAATATACATAACTTATCATAAAACGGTAGAGTGTAATAATAAAAATTCTAATTTCATGAGGTTTAAAGACGCTTATGCATCATTAGAGGATATCTATGATAAAGTTTCTTTAGAAGCATTGATTAGAGATGACTCAAAAATTTATGACCTATACCAGCTTCTTTTTAGGATAAGAGACATAAATAATAGCATCTATCCAGGAGCTGTTGTTCCTCCTAGATTCTTCTATGCAGTAGAAACCTATCAAAGAAGCGCTGAATACATGTTTAAAACCGGCTGGTCTAGCAATTTCGATAATTTTACGCATTACATTTTTGTTTGGATTCAAACTGGAAATAAAACATGGCTTAAAAGAGCTCTTAAACTCCTTAATTGGGCCTTGAATTCCTATCTATATAATTCAACAACTGGTCTTTTTTCTAAGGATTCTAGTGGATTATCAACCGAAATCTCTTTCCCTCTCTGGTACCTATACATCTTTACTCATAATAATACATATAAGAGGATTCTTGAGAGGATGCTATATGGGCTATTAAATGCGATGATGAATGTAAATAGTACATTTTATAGAAGTGGCATCCTATCGAAGCCCTACCTTTATATTCCTCCCCATAGGATTTATACAAACGGAAAATTGTGGGAAAGCGATTACATTTATTATGCCTACATTTGGATTGGCGGTTCTCTATATATGCTCCAGATAATAGATTTTTTGAACAACCAGACTCTTCTTGATATGTATAGGAGGGTTCTTAATGAGACTTTTTGTCTTCTTTATGGTGAGTCTTCTGGTAAGCCTTTTCTTTGGGAGTTTTATAATCCTTTTACTGGTTCTAAGACAGTATATTGGGGAGTACCACAAACAAGAACATTCTTCTTCCCTTTAGTACCTTTTGTGGCCGAAACATTAAATGACGAGTCCATTAAAGAAATGATTTATTCTTTGGCTAGAGCTTTAGATAATGCTTTCTGGAGTAAAAATCTGATAGGAAAGATAAAGTTTGTCCCCTATAGGATATGGAACCCCTCCGTTCAATTGGAAAAATATGCAGCTCCAGCTGTTGTTGCATTATCTTATCTTAGAGAAAAATTTGGGTTTGGTGCTAATCTTCAAGAAGCTGATAATCCCTATTTTCCTGCTATAATGCATTACTTGCTAACGATAGGTATTGGAGATACCAAGCCAATATATTATTGGAATGGAGTTAATGATCCCGCTGTATATCACTATGTTAACGTTTACTATGATTCCAGCTCTGATTCTATAAAGAGAAGCATCTCAGTTAATGACTGGGTTGAATACACTCTTGATTATTATCTAACCTCTGCTCCTTTCTATCTCTGGGCTAATTATCCTTATTGGGGAGCTTTTCTATGGAAGAAAATTAATGTTTATTGGGCCAAAGGTTCTGGTTTTTATTACTATTATAGTGGAAGGAAAAAATTAACATCTTCGATCATGCACACACTTCAGCCCTTCATTTACATACTGGGAAGATATAGAGTAAAGTGGTATCCATTTAGCCTTCATAATACTCGTTTTACCATAGTTTTTACAAATATTACAAAAAAGCCAAAAGAGGTAAGGATACTCTTTCTAGAGAAATTCCCAGGTGTTTCTGCTATATGGATTCCTCTAGGTAATGCTTCATCCGAGTACGCTGACCCCTACTCATCTGGAGCCGATTCTGAGTTCTTAGTTAAAGTGAATATTGAGAGCAATTCTTCATCATTAAGATGGGTTGCTGATAAGCATGGATTGATATTGTTGTACTCAGATGAACCTATTTCACTAAACATTACAGCGTATGTAGATGTTGGAATAGAGCCCAATGTTAATGATATACATGCATGGTGGAATGATTCTGATGGAAACGGATTAATAGATGCATGGGAATTCTTTTATGATGCTCATAATCCCAATGCTGATTATGATAACGATAGTGTGATAAATAGTCTTGAACAGTATCTTTTTATGAATCCTTATAGCAATGATACTGATTCTGATAGAGTTTCTGACTTTATAGAGCTTGGCATTCTATCAAATCCTTTATTTAGAGATTCAGATTATGATGGTGTTTTTGATTATGATGAGATTTCCCATGGATACGATCCGAGAGATCACATGTACTGGTATAGGAGAAATAAGGATTATCTCAGGTAT
>QNCD01000170.1 GCA_003644385.1 Candidatus Omnitrophota bacterium | reverse complement strand
TAGCCTGGCGGAGTAGTTGTCTCTTTTATGGTGTAGGTATCCCAGTCAAGGCCGGTCCAGGATACTGATCCGTTTCCGGTCACTGTCTTTTCTGCACCTACTGCGGCCCCGCTTGAATCATAAAGGGTAAAGCCTGCTGTATCATTGGAGTCAAGACCCTTCTTTTCAAGTGTGATTGAACTCTTATGACATACATGACTAAGTACTAGATTAGCCCTACATTGTGGTGAATAAACTGTAGCACTGGCACTTAACAGGATATCATCAGCAGAAGTTCCAATATAAAAATGTTGAGTACTTTGATTTACTTTACTGGAAGTTACTGTTATTGTTCCTGCATTCTGGAAAGTTGCAGTTAGAGTCCCGGGCGTAGTAGTCCCTGCCACCTGATTTAAAATAAAATGCCACACAACCGGGTCTGTTAAACCTCCATCATCGGGGTCCTCTTTAAATGTGCTACTATCAATAGGCAGTGTTTGTTTTATAAAAATATCAAAAGGACAATTAGGTATCCATCTTGTTATATCTCCACCTACATAAAATTCCTCTGAATAAGAACCACCATAACCATTGTAATTACCAGGAATCTCCTCAATACGATACCAATTACCATAACTCAGAGCATATGTAAAATAGCCATTACTGTCAGTATATATTGTATCCTGATATACATAATTACCATCTATTTTTTTATAA
This sequence comes from Candidatus Omnitrophota bacterium, assembly GCA_003644385.1. Taxonomy (GTDB): domain Bacteria; phylum Omnitrophota; class Gorgyraeia; order Gygaellales; family Profunditerraquicolaceae; genus B70-G16. The sequence continues at coordinate 1,903 of QNCD01000170.1, read as the reverse complement.
ATTTCAAAGCCTACATTCTCAAGCATAGGTTCCCCGGCATCATAACTACCGTCACCATCCTCATCGCCGTATTTGTAAACTTTTACGTGGCAGTCAGTGAAACTTAAGACTTCCAGTATATTTCCATCAGCATTATTAATTATCTGTATCAGATAATTCTTGCCTATATAATCCACAGAATATCCATCATATGTAAAACATCCATTTTTATCTGTGGTTATATGAATATCGTCAACAAATGTCCCATCTGCTCTGAGAATTCTTATAATCAGCTCCTGATCGGGGCTATAACCCTTACCAGTTATAACAACCTGTTCACCATAGGTATAATCATCTTTATTGGTTGTGGTTTTCCATATAATATTATTTTCATATAGTGGGCTATCCTCAAGTATTGTGAAATCAAGATTATCTTTATCAGCAAATTCAGGGTCTATCGATATATCATTTTCACCAGGTTCCACACCCTGGTAATCTTTTTCATTTCCATATACATCATTATAATCAACTGTTATATTATCTTTAGTATCATCAACTACAATTCCTTCCTCATTAAAGGCTATAACATTATGCTCAATATTTACATCATCCGCAGATATAACCACTCCCGCATCATTATCAACTATTATATTATTCTGGATATTCAGGCCAGAATCCATGGTTACATCTATAGCCGCACCATTATTGAAGAATGTATTATCCACTATATCAATATTGGTTACATCTTCATTATTTATATAAATAGCACTGCCTAAATAATTTATGAAAGTGAAGTTATAAAAACCAAGATAGCTAAGATTAGAATTGAAATAAAAGGCACTATCCAGTGCAGACTCGCCATCAAATATAACATCATCATATGCTATGAATTTTATAGAAAGATCCTCTTTGTCTTCTTCTTTGGTTTCAGCGAGGATGCCCTCTCCTTCAGTTTCATCAGGAAGCTCTTCCGCCTCAGTTTCAGTCTCTATAGAAACTCCTTCTGTACCTGTTCCAATAACATCCAGATTTACGCTTGTATTATATGTCCCAGGCAAGAAGTATAGTGTATCTCCATTTACTGTATGGGACAGTGCAGCATCTATGGTATAAGGATCATCTATAGTACCAGTTCCCTCATCAGTTGCATCTGATGATATCCAGTATTCCGTGGTATCAGGATTGTAGTCTGAAACATGCACTGTAGTAGATTTACTATAAGCATTTCCATTACTACCAATTATAGTCAGTGAAAGAGTATAATTACCATCACTGACGTAAGCATATTGTGGACTTTGTGATGATGAAGATGATCCATCACCAAAATCCCAGAAATACTGAAAAGGATCTATTCCTTCAATAGATGCACTAAAAGTGGTTACCCGACCTGCCGGGATATAACCATTTTCATCTGTAGAAAAACTGATGTCAATCTTTACTTCTGTAACTTCTTCAACTACTGGTCCTTCCTCTGTAGTTTCATCCTCCGGTACCAGTTCAGATGCTACCTCAATTACCTCCTCTTTAGCTTCTTCATCTCCAACTGTTTCCGTATTGTCTTCTTCACCTTCCTGCCCTACTTCTTCTTCAGAAGTAGTTCCATCTTCACTAACTATTTCCCCTTCAACCATTTCTTCATCTGATATCTCACTTTCAGAAGGATCTTTACTATTATCTTCCCCAGCAGTTTCGTTGCTAACCGGTTCCTCTGTAACTGCTTCTTCTGTAACCTCTGTTTCAGTAGTAGTTTTATCTTCACTTACTATTCCCTCTTCAGGTGCTTCTTCATTTGATATCTTGCCTTCAGAAGAATTTTCGCCATTATTTTCACTACTATCTTCTTCAGCAGTTTCGTTGCTAACCGATTCCTCTGTAACTGTCTCTTCTGTAACCTCTGTTTCAGTAGTAGTTTTACCTTCACCGG
>QNCD01000169.1 GCA_003644385.1 Candidatus Omnitrophota bacterium | reverse complement strand
AGATATTAAGTCATGGGAGATTTGTTTGAGAGCGTTAAATTCTCAAGGGTTTCCACCATGTTCTCTAGTGGAACCTTCCTATATAAGTAAAAGGGTGAAACAGTTTTCAATTATGAAGGGGGTCCTATGAAGACCGCTGTGATAGTCTTTGTAAACTCTAGAGATCAACATAGTAGATTTCTAGGAAAAGCTCTTTATACACTTTTAAGTAGACAGTATTATATTTTTTCTAGATTTGAGTCTCAATTTCCAATGTGTAGAATAGAGAATACTTTAGCTAAGATCAAAGAAGTAGTTCAAAATACAGGGATTGATAGAATTATAGTCTCATTCGGGGTTAGGTTACTCCCTTCAAATCTATCAAGTGTAGAAAAATTGATTGAGAAGAGAACTGATAATCTAGTTTTTTTAAAGAAGTTAAGAGGATCAAAGACTTGGTCGTTAGTTAATGGTAGACTTTCTTTTGATAATTATAGAATAGCAGATACAGGAATATTTATCTTGAATTCAGAAGATGTTCTTCAAACTAAAGAAAATCATTTTAATAAATTTATTAGAGATTTAATTGTTGCTGATAAACTAAAACCAGTTTTTGTTAAGTGGTGGGTCTTTTCTAATTCTAGGAGGTAAGAGGTAAATGTTTGAATGGGATTTAAAGACTGTTGTATTGATATCAACTATTATTGTAAACTTTGTAGTGCTTGTAAACATAAAAATAAATGATCTGCATCACCTCACTGAAGATATGAAAGAACTTAAACATGACATGAAACACTACATTAAGAAATTATACAGCTTAGCTCAGAGAGTCTCAAAGATTGAAGGGAGAATAACAAGTGGGGGTAAATAATGTTTGTTACAGCTAGTGAATTATCCCAACTCTCAGGTTTAGATGCATCCTATTTTACAGATGAACTTATCCAATATGGAGAAGCTAAAACTAAAAGTCTTTTAGGTTTTCTAGATGAAGAGACTAAAACTAAGAGTTATTTGATTCTAGCTGATCACCCTAGAAAGATTCTTGAATTACCAGTTCTATGTACTGTAACTAAAGTAGAATATAGAACAAGCTCCACTTCTGAGTGGACTGAGAGTACTTCTTATAGAGTAATCGAAGATTTACTAGTTTTTGATACTGTGATATCTGGGTCTGATTACGAGATTAGAGTCACTTATACTCGAGGGTATACAGCTGATAATATCCCTGATCTAGTTAAACTTTTGATCATGTTGGTTACTTTACAACTACTAGAGACCACTAAGCCCGGGACAGTTGATTTTGGGGTTGTTTCTAAGAAACTGGGAGAATTTTCAGTTAGATATCAAATAGCTGAACAAGATTCCATTTGTGGGGTCATTCAGAATCTAGTTAATCTGATCTTTCATGGTGGAGATACTTGGAGGGTGTCTATCTAATGAGTCAGAGAGTTTTTGAATCAATGTTGAATAAGACAGCTACTATTACTTCTGTTACTACAGGAGAACCTAATAGTTTTGGAGAAACCGATACTTCTGAAGAGACAGTTGGAAGTATTAAAATAGCTTTACAACCCCTAAGAGAAACTTATAGTATTACAAGAGCAGGGAGAGAATACGTAGTAACTATAGTTGGGTATATTCTATTTAATCAAGATATTGAAGCTGGTGATTACATTACAGTAGACTCTAAAAAGTATCTAGTTGTTGGCATTGAAGATATGGGTGGTAGAGGTAAGTATCAAAAACTTTTATTGACAGAGGTTTAAGATGATTCGTATTGAAATGAAACCATCTCCAAGTGAATTAGTGTATGTGCTAAATCATAATACTAAGTTAATCTCTGATAAATTACGAAAAGATCTTATGAGATTCTGTAAATTTGTTCAAGAGAAAGTAATTAAACCTCATACCCCTGTAAAAACTGGTAGATTAAGAAGATCTATTCAAGTTAAGTTAGATCAGAGAACTAGATACAAAGTGGTAATTAGAATTTATGCTGGTGCTAAACATCCTGTTCCTTATGCTTGGATAGTTGAAGAGGGATCTCCAGAGCATGCAATAGAACCTGTTAGAGGGATGTATTTGAAATTCCCAGCTACTCAGGGTAAGTATGCTGGTAAACCTATTTTTGTAACTGGGGTTGATCACCCTGGGTATGATGGCTACAAAATGTTTTTTAAAGGGTATATAGTATTGAAGACTCATCTCCCAAGGGTTTTGATGGGAGGGATTAGGGATTTACCTTTTAAGGTCCCTAGATATAGATTTTAATTATGTTAACACAAACTTTAATTAATACTTTAAAAAATGATTCAACTTTACTAGATTTACTAGGAGTAGCTCAATCTAATAAGGCTCCAATTAGAACTCATTTTTTGTCTATACCTAAAGCTGAAAAGTTTATAGTAGTTAGTTATACTTATGGTGAGACTAATGAGACTGGGTATGAGTTTGGGACTATTACAGTAGAAGTTTATGTTAAAGCTACTGTAAGAAATCCTATTACGGTTTTAGATAACATCGTTAGTAGAGTTCTTGCTATTCTAGATTTAAAAGGGTCTCAACTTCAAGATGAGTTTACGTCTAAAGTCTATATAGTTAGAAAAACTGATTTTACTCATTT
>QNCD01000168.1 GCA_003644385.1 Candidatus Omnitrophota bacterium | reverse complement strand
TTGATGTAGAAACTACTGATTTGGATATCTGGAAACCCGACGCTAAAATATTAACCTGTGCTATTGCATTTAATAATAAAGGGTATGCTTTCCCTATACAAGCCACTGTAAACGGAGCTTCTGTTATTGATAGCTCCAAAGTAATTCCAGTACTAAAACAACTTATGAGCACTAACAAGGTTAAGATTGGACATAATATAAAATTTGATATGAATGCCTTAAAGCAGATTCTTGATATTGATGTAAGCATGCCCATTGCAGATACGATGATTATGCATTATACTATTAATGAAGAAACTCGAACACACAGTCTTTCTGCATTGTTAGGACTTTTAGGTTTGGAAGATCATAAACAATTTGATTTATCATTATTACAAAAAACATTACCTAACGCTTACTTATTGAAGCAGCTTTTAGAATATAATGCCAAAGATGCTTTAGCTACATTGTATTTACACGATTATTTATTGACAAAGATGGAGTCCCATAACAAATTAGTAGCTAAGATGCTTTATAATGTGACACATGTATTACATGACATAGAAATACATGGATTTGCAGTAGATGTACAACGCTTACATGAAGTGAAAAATGAATTAGAACAAACAATTTCAAATATTGAAGCTAAATTAAAATCTTATGATGTTATTGAAAAAGTTAAACAAGAACTTAATATTGATGATATCAATCTAAACTCTCCTCAACAAATAGCTAAAATTTTTGAATTATTAAACCTACCTGTGATTCAAACGACTAAGACAGGGCAAATATCAACGGATAAGCAGACACTAACATATTTAGCTGAGAATTATAATATAGAATTTGCGAAAGACTTACTGCAATATCGTGAATTAAATAAGATTATGCAGACATATGTTATTCCTTATCTGGAGAATGATATAGTAAAGAATGGACGTATCCATCCTACATATAATGTAACAGCTACAGTTACAGGAAGATTGAGTTGTTCTAATCCCAATCTTCAGCAGATTCCAAGAAATGCATTGATAAAACAGATTTTTGTTCCAGATAATGATAATCATATACTTGTTAATATAGATTATAGTCAGGCTGAGCTCAGAGTTATGGCTATGTTATCTGGAGACGAAAAACTATCTAAAGCATATATTGAAGGTATTGATGTACACCGTCAAACTGCAGCTTTAGTATATAATAAACCTATTGATCAAGTTACAGATGAAGAACGTCAACTTGCGAAGATGGTTAATTTTGCTATAATCTATGGAAGTACACCTCAGGGATTAGCGAAACGGCTGAATCGGACTGAACAGGAGATGGTTCAATTTGTAAACACCTGGTTCAAAATCTATCCCGCAGTAAAAAGGTTTGAGCATCAAGTTTTAATTACAGCACGCACACAGAAATATATTATGACTCCTTTTGGACGAGTACGTCATCTTCCACAAATTGATTCGGATAATGCACAAATACGAGCACGTACTGAAAGGCAAGCAATTAATTACATCATTCAGAGTACAGCTGCTGATTTTACGTTATTATCATTGATTCAGATACATAAATTATTAAAAGGAATGGATGCATATATTGTAAATACTGTACATGATTCTATAATGTTATCAATAAATAGGAAGTTAGTATCAAATTTATTACCTCGTATTAAGTTGTTGATGGAGTCTTATGATTTTTCCTGGATGCGTGGAATTAGTCTAAAAGTAGATATATCAATAGGTAAGAATTGGGGAGAATTAATAGAGTTAGACTCTTTAGATGATCTGGAAGGAGTGTTGAGTCAGCTATGATAGATGTAAAATTGTTGGAAACAAAGCTCAAAAAGCGGCGTGTAGCTAAAGGTGGAGAAGAAGTAGTCTTTATATGCCCTTTTTGTGAACGCAATGGTATGGGACCTGATCGACGAGGACATCTTTATGTTAATAGTATCACAGGGCAATTCATTTGTCATCGTTGTGGTGAACGAGGGTCATACAAGACATTATTATGGTTATTACAACTACCGTATCAAGATATAGCTATAACATCTGATATTGTGTTAGTACAAGGGCTTGATGATTTTTCACAGTTATATGTGAAAGAAGAATTGAATTCAGCATTTAAGTCATTTCGATATTTAGATAAGAATCATGAAGCATATAAATACTTATTGAATCGAGGGCTTACCTCAGATGATATCAAGCTATATCACTTTGGTATTTTTACTGATAAAGTTAAAGATTATGTTATTATTCCAATTATATATCAAGGACATTGGGTAACCTGGCAGGGAAGAGCTTATAAGTCCACAGATAAGAAACGACGATACTATAATCCACCCAATAGTCAGTTACATAATTATGTTTTCAATTATGATTTAGCCAGTATGTATAAGCATGTTATTATAACAGAAGGTATATTTGATGCAATATCTGCTGGACATAATGGAATAGCTACATTCGGAAAGACATTAAGCAAGAAACAGATATATCTTATAGTAAACACATGGCCACAGGTGATTCTTGCTTATGACAGAGATGCACAGAAGGAACAAGAACACATTGCTCGACAGTTATGTAATTACATTGATGTGTATATGTTTGATTGGAAAACAATTGATGATTCTATTAAGGATTTGAACGAATTACTTATACACAGTTCAAAAG
>QNCD01000167.1 GCA_003644385.1 Candidatus Omnitrophota bacterium | reverse complement strand
ATATATCCAACTGTTTCCCTACCATCTATTATAATGAAACTTCCTTTTTCTTTAATTTTGTCATGGTCGATTTTTGCAGTCATATTTTGCCTTACATATTTTTAATGCATTGATTTTGTGGAATCAATTCTCCTGTTATTGCGTCATACCATAAACAAAGCTCAATCCATGCGTGATTTATATTCGATGGATGCTCTTTGCAATGTCCCTGAACTTGCCTTGCATCGTAACCATGCTCTCTCAACATCTTTACTGCATCTCGGCTGAAATCCACGCAATTATAATTATGTTCATCATATTCGTGTTTTCTTGCAAAATCTTTTATCAAAGTTTCCCATTCCTTTTCTTCAACATCGTGAATATAGACATATTCAACCTGTTTGACTGTTTCGATTGTTGTGTTTTTGCATGTGTATGTAAAGTTTGGTATTGCAAACTCTATTTCGGTTTTGGCTTGATAAACATAAGAAAAAAGCATACCAATCACTAAACCTGAAACAAATACCAATACCATAACAACTAAATTAACAATTTTCATGTATTAGTTTTAACAATAAGATTTATAAACTTTTTATTCTTTTACAAGCAAAAACAATACAGTAGCCAACCATGCAAGTATAGCAAGAATCTTAAATGTTAAATCTTCCATCATAATAGCCATGAAACCGATAGTCATTGCTGTTATTATTAAAATTTTATCATCCGTTTTCAGTTTTTGATACAATTTCATAAAAATTCACCCCCTTTTTATTCTTTTAACCACAATATTTTATATTTTTTATATCTCGGATGGTGTTTGAGATGGCATTCAAAGGCTTCTGCTGGTGTTTTATGTTTATGTCCTTTAATTCCACATTTACCATCCTTCCAGAATTCCTTACCTGTATATAATGTCATTCTTATTTTTGATTTTCCGTCATTGCATTCAAGATAAGCTCTCATACTTAAAATATAGTCTTTAATTTTTTATTTGTTTGTAAACACACTTGAGAACGGTTTATAATCCTCACATTTTCGGTATTTGTTGTTTTTTGTATCGAAATACCTTCCGTATCCGTCACAATTTATACAATCTATATATTCATCTCCTCTTATTTTGTATACATCTGTTATCTTTATACATTTGAAGATACAAACCCTATTTCTATAGTCGTTTTTGTCGATATCACTCATAAATTTCATCTTTTTTGACTTCTCCATATTTAGTAAATCCATTACTACAATCTTTACCACATATAAGACAACGTTTTCCACTTGTATCCCAGATATGATTTGCACATTTTATGCCTATTTTGCTTGTGGACATAATTTTTTCGCCATTGGCGGGCTGTTTGGGGTTTGGTTCTTTATGGGTTTCTTCTATCATTTATTCATCCTCCTCTATTTCCCACGGGTTACAATCACAGTTAAATTTTACTTCAATATCACCATTATCATGTTTAATAATGTAAATGGGTTTACCACAATAATCACATTCTGTTTTTGTTATTTTCATGTTTTGTTTTGGTTTTTGGGTCATAACATTCTACCTCGCTTAACCATTTCTTCGTGAATTTTGTTATGTAATTTTGAATATTTCCTCCATATCGGTCTTAATTCTTTTTCAAAAATTCGCCCAAATTGGTAAGCAAACTCATCTCCACTAATCTTATGCATATTCCAATCACACCACAATTCTCCTATGCTTTTCTTTAATTCATTCTTTTCTGGCATTTTTAATGGTTTTGGTTTTTGGGTCATTTTTTCACTCTCCTGAAAGTCAATATCAATACATCCATCTTTCCATAGATACCAAATTCCTCATAAAAGAAATTGTCTGGGTCTTCGTTTCCTGTATCAATAATTACGAACCCTTTAGGTAATTCACGATATTCCATTGTTTCAATATGAATAAGTTTTGCTTCACATATCTTTTTTCCATTGAGAATTACATCAAACACATCTCCTAAATGATTGAAATAATATTGTTCTTTATCTTTCGTGAATCTTCTTATGGTTGTGAAAAACTCTTGATTTAACTTTCCATTCCAATTGTGTGTGAATTTTATCTGTGGTTTTTGAGTCATTTTTCCATCTCCTATTCTGGTTTTTGGGTCATGATTTCACTTCAATTTTTCCTCCCTGTTCGTAAACCACCCTACCCTGAAGGATAGGGCTTTGGTTGTCTTCATGGTGATTAAGATGCCATCAACCATCATCAGACCAGACGGGCTGGTTTACGGTAGCCCCTGCATCAGGACACAGAGTCGCTATGCTGGGGAGTATTTGACTCGCCCTGATGCAGATGTTCATAGATGCGACTCTGTCTCTGTTTGCCTCGAATCCACAGTCGCACCTGAAGTAGTTGTATTGTGTGGGTTTCTTCCTTTTTCCACATCTCGGACAGGTTTGGGAAGTGTATTTTGGATTGATTGGTATTGTTTTAATCCCTTCTTGCATGGCTTTGTGTGTGATGGCATGTCTGAACAAGGCATAAGGTATTCTGTTGATTTTCTTTCTTGCGTTTTTGGAATATTTGCCTTTCCTTGCTTTCATGTGTTTGATGTCCTCGAAAACGATGTTGGCATAGTTTTCTTTGGCGATTCTTATGATTTCACTTGCTATCTGGAAGATTCTTGTCTTGACATAGTTCCTTTGTTTGCCAGAGAGTTTTCTGAATTTCTTTCTGGCT
>QNCD01000166.1 GCA_003644385.1 Candidatus Omnitrophota bacterium | reverse complement strand
TCCGGAAAATCCCTTTTTCTTGGATAATCCCAAAAACAATCCGTTTAAACCGCTGATCTCTCCTTCGCTCATTACCTTGAGATTAAATTTTTCAAGAGACTTGAGTAATTCTTTGTTGGTAGCAGCACACCAGACATTTGGCGCCTGGGTATGGTCAATCGGAGCAGGCATCGCCGCAAAGCTTACAATGAGCTTTACCTTATATAAACGCGCTACTTCTAAAATGTTTTCGGAATAATCCGCTGCTTTATTTAAATCCGGCTGGGCATTGCTGAGAAAGATAATCAAATCGTTAGCTGCTGTTTTTGAGCCGGCTTTTGCGTTGGGATTCTTCCAGTAATAAAAGTAATTTTGCGGTAACTCCCTGGAGTTCAGTATTCCGTTTTTTATCTTGCTCGATGTGGGATAAAAATAATCGGCGCTATTCAGGTAAGCAAATGTTTCGGATTTCAAATTCTCCACTAAATAGGTTCCGCTCCTTAAAGCGACTTCACCCATTCCCGGCCAAGCGACAACAAGAATAGGCTTCACCAGACGAGGCCTCTTTAAGAATTTAATATTTTTCTGCATATGTTTTAAAAAGTTTGTTAATTTTAGAGAGGTTTATCAAACCTAAAATTCTTAAGAAAATCTTCTAATATTTTGGCTCCGTTATAAAGATAATCGACCTTTATGTATTCGTTGCTGCTGTGCGCGCAGCCAGAGCAGCTAAAACCTGTTGCAACTGCGGGGATATTTCTTCTCTGAAAGAAGCTAAGCACCGTCGCGCCCTCACAACCGCTTATTTTTGGTTTTATTTTATGTGCAGCCATTGAATTTTTTAAATATTTCACTAAAGGATGGCGGCAATCAATCTGCGCCGGAGGCTGGGCTGCCATAATCTCGACTCTGAACTCGCGGGTATAATTATTAATGGCCCTTCTTATATCTTGAATAATCCTCGTTGCGGACATTCCGGGCAGAAATCTAAAATCCAGCTCAAACTCGCACCAGTCGGCAACCATATTGACCTTATCTCCACCGGCAATCTTACCGATATTTATTGTCGGAGGGCGAAGAAAAGGATTTCTCTTATAGCTAAACTTATGAGACTTTATTCCCGATAAAGCCTCTAATGCTAAATCAATAGCGTTTGTGCCCTTCCAGGGATAAGCTCCGTGCGCAGACTTTCCCTTTAGCCTTACCTTAATATGGCGTAAGCCCTTCTGCACAACTATAATCTTAAACTCATCGGCATCCAGAATAAGGGCAGCTTGTGGCTTCAGTATTCCTCTATCTAATAAAGGAATAAGACCGAAGGTTGAGCCGGTCTCCTCATCAGCAGTAGCGGTTAAGATTAAATTATAACTCAAAATTTGATTTTCTTCAACCAGACTCTTGATTACTTCTAAAAGAACAGCTAAATTACCCTTATCATCGGAAGCCCCCCGCCCATAAATGCGCCCGTTATGCAATCTTGCCGCAAAAGGTGGAAATCTCCAATTCCGGCCAGCCGGGACTGTATCCAGATGAGGGGTTACCAAAAGGCTTCTGTTTTTATCCTTCCCCTTCAAAATAGCCACTACATTACTTCGATTCTTTTTAAATTCGTAGATCTTTGGTTTAAGCCCTAAATCTGCCAAAAAGGTTTTTACAAAACAGGCAATTCTATATTCATTCCCCGGCGGATTCTCCGACGGTATACGAATTAATTGCCGGGTTAATTTAATTAGATTCTCTTGGTCTATCATTGCTATTTATTATACCATCAAATCAATAAAACGCGAAAATTATCTCCTATCAATTCTCGGGACTAATAAAATTGTGTGGTCAAAAAAAAAGGACAGGCACACTGTAACGCATAAATTTATTTTTGCCTGTCCTTAATATTAACTATTTCTTATGACAATCCGCGCAGGCTGTTGGCCCGGTTTGCTTATCCTTGTGGCAATCTATGCAATTTTTATGAAAAGCGTTCATCGGATTCACTTCAGTCTCTTTCGTATGACAGGAGCTGCATTTCGGAGTATCTAAACCCGCATGATGGCATTCTTGGCAAGAAGTTAAATCAGTGTGCAACTTATGAGAGAAGGCGACATCGCCAAAAGAGCACTTTAAGGTTATTATTTCTTCTTGCGCACGAATAAGACTATTAAAGGCCCATAAACAGAGACTAAAACCGATAATTAAACCAAAAATGGCAATATATTTTTTCATTTAAGTTTCACCTCCCTTCATTAAGTCTAAAACCACTCAATCAAATTGTCAAGTAAAATCTGCCTTCGGCAGAGACTTGAACAGATTTTTCTTGAACCTGAGGAGCTTCTTTGTATAACTTATTGTGGCGACGAAATGAACAAAATATGCTTATTTCAGCTGTAAAGGATTCCAGCCGTAATAGGCAAAAAGTGTGTATGCGGTTCCGGATACGGAGCCGGTGGAGCTGCCTTTGGGCGTCATCCAGCCATGGCCGGTATCTACAAAATCAGCGCTGGCATAAGGCAAACATCCCCGCCCCTGGCCAGAAGGCGAAGGACTACAGATAATCATCCGGGATAACTGCCAGAGATAATCACAGGCCTTATTTTGATAGATTTGTGCGGTCTGGCGCTCCTGCTTTTCTCTATAATAGCGCGCCATTATCTTAAAACTCAATATCATCTGAGCAGTCCACTCTGTAGAAACAACCCCTCCCCTTGCCAAATTTCTCTGAGCGGCGAAATCAAAACCC
>QNCD01000165.1 GCA_003644385.1 Candidatus Omnitrophota bacterium | reverse complement strand
TTTATAACTATTTTTTAAAAAATTAAAATCCCTTACTCCGCAAAGATGGATAACCTGAATTTCTGCTTTAGCGCTGTACTGCGAAAAAAGCTTAAAGCATTCCAGGTTAATCCTGGAGCTTCCTTGACTGCCTCCCATTACCAATACCGTTAATTTATCTTGCCTTAATCCGAAAAAAGCTAAGGCCTCATTTTTATCTACACGCTTTATTTCTCTTCTTAAAAGATTTCCGGTCAGGATTATCTTATTTTTATAGCGTGTGAAAATTTGAGCGGTTTCTAAAAAAGATACGGCAATTTTATCGGCAAAAGGCGCTAAGAATTTATTGGCCCTGCCTGGCAATACGTTTTGCTCATGTATAAAAATTATTTTTCTTGCCAGCCATGCTAAAATCACTAAAGGTACACTCGAAATTGTCCCGAAAGATACAACTAAATTGGGCTGGAATTTAAGTAAAATATATAAACTCTTTAAGCCGCCGGAAATGAATTTTAAAAATGCGCTTAAATTCTTTAACCCTGAGTTTAATCTGAAAGAGGAAATAGGCAGATAATCAACTTTAAAATTATTGCTTTTTATTGTGCTGCCTATTCTATTTTTCGGCAGAACCAAAAGTATCTCGTAATTTTTATCCTTCTCCAGTAAACCTTCTATAAAAGCCAGGGAAGGAAAAATATGTCCTCCGCTGGGACCGGTAACTATGAGAATTCTTTTTTTATTTTTTCCTCCTTTCACGGAAACTCCCCTCTGCGGGCGATATTCAAAAGCAATCCTACGCTGATAAGGTCAAAAACAAAAGAAGAACCGCCGTAACTGATAAAAGGAAGAGGCAGGCCCTTTGTAGGCAGGAGCCCTACGGAAACGCCTATATTTATTATTGTCTTTAAAGAGATCATGGCTACCAATCCTGAGCCGAGAAAATATCCGAATTTATCAGAAGAGTTTTTTATTATTTTTATTCCCTGCAGGATAAAAACAATAAAAAGAAAGACTACAGCTAAAGTCCCTACTAATCCCAGCTCTTCTCCTATAATAGAAAAAATAAAATCAGTATGCGCAGCCGGCAAATAAAACAATTTTTGCTTTGAATGCCCCAGGCCCACGCCGAATAGTCCTCCGGAGCCCAAAGCGACCTGCGATTGGATAATCTGAAAGCCGGAGCCTTTCGGGTCTAACCAGGGATTTAAAAAAGAGAGGATTCTCATCCTTCTGTATGGAACGCTAAATATTAGAATTATCAGTAAGGGCAATCCCGATAATATCAAACCTAGGATATAAGATAATCTTACTCCCGCTAAAAAAACCATTATGAAAACCACTGCTGCCAATGCCAGGGCAGTTCCCAGGTCCGGCTGTAAAAGGATCAAAAAAGCAATAGTAGAAAAAACTATCAACGCCGGCATAAAGCCTCTTGTCAAAGTCCTGATATATTCTTCTTTTCGCACCATAAAATCGGCCAGATATATTATTATTGCCATATTGGCCAGCTCCGAAGGCTGAAAACTGAATATTTTGAATCTAAACCATCGTCGCGCTCCGGCGACCTCTCTGCCTATTCCCGGAATCAAGACTAAAACAAGCAGGATACAAGAAAGTATTAAAATCGGCTTAGCCCATTTACGTAATAGCCGATAATCAAAAGACATGGCCAAAAACGCCAGTAATACTCCTATAATAATAAAACTGATGTGCCTTTTCAAAAAAAACGCTGTGTCCCCGTATCTCTCCCAAGCATAAATGCTGGAGGCGCTATATATCATCACTAAACCAATAGCAATAAGTATGAGCGTAACTATTAAAAGAACAAGCCTGGTGTTCCTTCCCATTTTTTAATAATCCCTTAGAGATTTTGTAAACTATTTTTTAATCCGAATACCGCTTTTTTGAAAAAAGTTCCCCTTTCTTCAAAATCAGAAAACATGTCGAAACTAGAGCACATCGGAGAGAATAAAACGCAGTCGCCGCGCCTGGCCTTTTTAAAAGCCTCCTCTACCGCTTCTTCTAAACTTTCAGCCTGAGTAGTGACGACTACATCTTTGAGGGCTTTATGTATCTTTTCTTTCGCCTCACCGATCAATATCAGCTGACGCACTCTTTGCCTGGCTGAAGCGCGAATAACGCCGTAATCAACCCCTTTATCTTTACCACCGGCAATTAAAATTATAGGAGAGTTTATACTTCTTAAAGCCCATAACGTAGAATCCGCGGTAGTGCTTTTAGAATCGTTAATAAATCTTATTCCGTTAATTTGCACGACATCCTCGAGCCTATGCTCTATTCCTTTAAATTCTTGAAAGACCTTACAGCAGATCTCCTGGTCTATACCCAATAACCTTCCCACGCAAATTACTGCCGCTTGATTAGGGTTTAAACCCGCTTTCTCCTGGAAATATACCACTCTTGCCCGTGCGCTTGCAGCCAGACTTTTAATTATCCTGTCTTTTTTATTCAGTACCAGATAATCTCCTTCATCCTGATTCATGAATATGCGTTTTTTTGCCGCAAGATATTCCCGGATATCTTTATATCTATCCAGGTGATTAGGCGAAAAATTTAAAATTACTGATATTTTAGGTTTAAATTCGCTTATTTTCTCCAGCTGAAACGAACTTACCTCTAAAGATACAAAATCGCCTGCTTTCATATTATTTACTTCTGCACTAAAAGGCCTCCCGATATTTCCGCAAATAAAGGCTTTCCTGCCCGCCTCCTTAATTA
>QNCD01000164.1 GCA_003644385.1 Candidatus Omnitrophota bacterium | reverse complement strand
TGCTATATCTCTTTATCAGTAGTTTCTGTATTGCTTTTTGCGGGACAAATCCAACAATTACGGTAGGAGTCGGAACTCCCTCAAAATTTAATATTTCTTCACCTAATGCCCCTTCGATAATCACCATATTACGAAACGGTCTTGAAACAAGCTCTGTTCCAATAGCGGAATCAGAAATAAATATAAGAGGAGATTTAGAAATGTTTTCTATTCCTTCGGCAATATCAGTCACTAAAAGTTGTCTTGCCTTTAACAAACTTTCTTGGGCGAATCCAATGTCACTTACCATTAAATATCTTGTCTTTCCAATAATCTCGGAACCTACACCTATATCGCTCATTAACAAATATCTCGTTTTTCCAATAATTTCAGAGCCTATGCCTACATCACTTATCAATAAATATCTTGTTTTTGATAGTTCTTCTGTTCCGCTGGCAATATCAGTTACCAATAAACATCGTGTTTTACCTACTTCTTCGGTTCCAGTTGCCACTTCAATTATGACTATTTCTCTTAATTTTTGAAGTAACTCTTCGCCCGTTCCAACATCGGCAATTAATATTTGCCTAATTTTCTCAATTGTATCCTCGCCAACACCAACATCACTAACTAACAATTGCCTTATTTTTTCAAGCGTTTCTTGCCCTACTGCCGACTCAACAATTATCATTTCACGTCTAGGTCTAGAAACAGTTTCTTGACCACTTGCTAACTCAACAATTGATATTTCACGCCTAGGACGATAAATAGTCTCAATTCCAGTTGCCGACTCAGTAAATATTATTTCTCGCCTAGAACGAGAGATAATTTCCATTCCAGTTGCCATCTCAATAATTGGTATCTCACGTTTAGGACGAGAAACGACTTCGCCACCAATCGCCAACTCACTTAATACCATTTCACGTCTAGGACGAGAGATAATTTCTTGTCCCATTGCCAATTCAACAATTGATATTTCACGAGAACGAGAAATTATCTCAGTCCCAATTGCCAACTCAGTAATTGGTATTTCTCGTTTAGGACGGAAAATATTTTCGCTACCAGTCGCAACTTCACTAAATACTATTTCTCGTCTAGGACGAGAAATTATTTCGATTCCAACTCCCATTTCACTAAACAATATCTCACGTCTAGGACGAGAGATAATTTCGGTTCCAACTGCTACTTCACTCAATATCATTTCTTTTCTAGGACGAGAAACAACTTCAGTTCCAATTGCCAACTCACTTAATACTATCTCTCTTCTAGAGCGAGAAATATCTTCAATCCCAGTTGCTATCTCGCTTAATACCATTTCACGTCTAGGACGAGAAATGACTTCACTTCCAGTTGCTGGTTCACTTAATATCATCTCACGTTTAGGGCGAGAAATAGCTTCAGTTCCAATTGCTAACTCAACAATTGAGATTTCACGTCTGGGGCGAGAGATAACTTCATCACCAATTGCTACTTCACTAAACAATATTTCACGACGAGGACGAGAAATGGCTTCTTGACCAACCGCTGATTCGGCAAGCAACATTTCACGAGAACGAGAAATTATCTCAATTCCAGTTGCAGAATCCGAAACTGTCACTTCGGTAAGAGCGGCTTCTTCACTCCCCCAACTTCCATGAGAAGGTTCGGGGTCAACAAATTTGCGAATGAAAACCAATTCGAGTTTGCCAATAATATGGGAGCCATTATTCGCAGACCATCCATGTTGGTTTGAAATGCCAAGTCTGTCTGAAGAATTGTTCGCCTCTACTGTTGCCCCACTTCCGCTAGCAATTAATGAGCCAGTATCTGCGTCGTAAAGTTCCCATACACTTGAGCCACCACCTTCTCTAGTTATTTGTTTAAATCTTCGAGGTAAGGCACTCTGGTTTTGGCAGACTCCAGTAGCTGGGTTAATGGATTGTGCCTCATAGTAGGTAGTTCCGTGAGTGTTCGCACAATACTTCTTTTCGTTGCTGTCATGCCAAATTCTAGTAAGGTTGAAAAGCCTACTACTTGAATTGCAAAGGCTGAACCATGCATTAATACCATAAATAGACTCATTAAGAACATTTGTAACCTCAAACACTAGGTGATACGCATGATTGTATGGATTGATGGTTTTCCCTAAAGACCAAGTTGCTATAAAAATATCTAATGAGCTAACTCTTTTAACCGAAAAATCTATCCAACCATTACTGTTCCAAGTGGCATAGTTTACGGAAGTGGGCGAACCTAAAATATAAGTTATATTTGGGTCAGTTGAGAAGTCGTCCCAATAAACAAATGTATTTTTCCCGTTACTTGTTGTTGTAGCCGTTGGGTTTCCATAGTAAATGTAAATTGTCGTGGTGTCTGGGCTGGCTGGAATGCTATCTACTTCGACCCAAAAAATGCCGTAACCATCTGTTTCTGCCGTATCTTTGTTTTCAAACCAATAGTCAAGCTCTGTTATACCATCATCCTTTGTAAACCGAATGTCTTGGAAGTCGGCTCTCGATTTCCCGTTAACATATACATGACCTTCTGGTGGTATCTTGGAATTGTCGTTATAATCTGTTCCGTTTTCATAATGAATTATAATTTTTACTTGATAGTTTGTTTGAGCACCTACACTACTTCCTTCTATTTCATGTGACTTGCGATACTGCCATCCATTAAGCCAGCCCGTTTCTGGCAATGAGTAAGTGCAATAAACACTTACCAATCTGGTGCTTGAACTTCCCTCAGTAGGAAAAACATTAGCTGGGCTATTATGATTAATAACCTTATAATAT
>QNCD01000163.1 GCA_003644385.1 Candidatus Omnitrophota bacterium | reverse complement strand
TTGGCTCAAGGGCTTAAAAAATTTGCCCTCTAATCTTTCGTTACAGCCACGATCTCTGGTTGAGCCATATAAAACCATTACCTCTTTGAAGCGAATTTACACAAAATCCAGTATACTACCCAGTGTAATTTTGGCTTGATTTGGGTAAGAAAATGGAGTAAAATAATTCATTATTGTTAAGTGGATTGAATTGATAGTTGAGAATAGTTGTCGGGTCAAAAAAAAGAGGACAAATAAATGAAAAGAATATTATTGATATCCTGTTTTATCTTTTTTGGGGCAACAATTTGTTTTGCGCAGTCATTCAGAAGGCACGCCTTGGAGATAGGCAGCGAAGTATATCAATTTAAATATGATGAACCCAGGGTAATGGGGGAGGAAGGCCTGATGTCGGGTTTTTACTGTTCTTATACTTACCATGGCTGGCTTTACCCAAGCGCCCCTGAGCTTACAAGCAGCTTGGCAAGAATAGAGGCAAGATTTGCCTCTGGAGAAGTTGATTATGAGAATTCAGGGATATTGAATGATATAGATGATTACACCATAGAGGTCAGAGGGTTATTGGGATATGATTTTGAGGTTTCGATTGCATCTTTTCTTACCCCTTATGTCGGGGTAGGTTACCGTTATTTAAATGATGATATGGGAGGCTTAGTTACTTCAACGGGAGCTTATGGTTACGAAAGGGAGTCAAACTATGTTTACAGCCCAATAGGGATAGAATATCTCGTACGCATGGGGAGGGATTGGTCTTTCGGGATTAACGCCGAAGGAGATGTTTTCTGGTGGGGAGAGCAGGTTAGCCATTTAAGTGATGTGAGTTCTGTCTACAATGATCTTGAAAACAAGCAGAATAAAGGTTACGGTCTCAGGGGATCAGTTAAGTTGGAAAAGAATTCAGAGACATTTGATTTTATAATTGAGCCTTTTATCAGATACTGGAATATTAAGAAATCCGAAGAAGAAGTTATCACAGTGGTTGGATTGTTGTGGGGTTATGGCTGGGAGCCTAAGAACAACACTACGGAATTTGGCTGCAGGATAGCATTAAGGTTTTAGTCTACGGCTCAAAACTATGAAACCATAAATTATCTTGATAATTCCAAATATTTATTTTATAATAAAGAATTGAACTCATAAACGGAGTTTTAGAGGGATGGACGAAAATTCACAGCAGGAACGAAGGCAATTTAAACGCGTAGATTTGGCTGTTATTGTGATGTATGAGGTTAACTCTCCTTTAACCGTGCGCATGGAGGGTGGAGAGAAAGACCAGATCGCCAAGGCCTTTGATATAAGCGAAGGAGGCATG
The DNA here is from genome assembly GCA_003644385.1 of Candidatus Omnitrophota bacterium. Lineage (GTDB taxonomy): Bacteria > Omnitrophota > Gorgyraeia > Gygaellales > Profunditerraquicolaceae > B70-G16. Next base: position 1,441 of record QNCD01000163.1, on the reverse strand, counting down.
GGTCTTTTAGTCAATGATGAAATACCTACGGGTAGCATAATTAGAGTCAGATTCGCAATGATAAATTTTGCCGCCTATAACCCGGAAGACCAGTATAAGTCAATGCAGCTTGAGGGAGAGGTGCGTTATTGTACGCCGGTCCAGGAGAAGTACGCATACCGTGTAGGATTACGTTTTATAAATATATCCAAAAACGAACGCACATTTATTTCCGATTTTGTCAAGGCGATTTCAACAAGAAAAGAAGAAACCGAATAAATAATAGCGCTTGCCTTAGGCCTAAGGAGTGAGGGTATGTTTATCAAGGAAATTATGACAAGGGATGTGATTACCATCTCTCCCGATGCCTCTCTTAAAGAAGCAGGAGAGATATTCAAAAAAAAAGAATCAGCGGCATGCCCGTAGTTGATTGAGAGCACAATATTATAGGGATTATTACCTTATCCGATATGTTCAGAATATTAAATCAGATCTATACATGGAAAGAGCTTGAGAAAAAATATACCGGGGTAAAGCTGAGCGAAATGCACGAAGAGGAGAAATCCAAAGCCAAAGTCAGAAGCGCGATGACAAAAGAGGTGCTTACAATAGGAGAAGACGCGACTTTAGATGATGTAATGAGCATTATGTTTACCAAGAAGATCCATACCACCCCTGTGGTTAAAGACGATAAGTTAATCGGTATTGTGGGAAAAAGAGACCTGATATATTCCTGTTTCTAATGGGGACGTTTCCCATCGAAGTTAACCGTTGATAAATAAGAAGTTACAAAGGTATCGGTTTAAGATTTGCCCAGGCGTTCTAAAGGCTTGGGTTTTTTATTTAATAAAGACAAACAAAGAAAGATGGAAATAAAGAATTATTTATTTTATATTTTACTTTTAAGCTTTTTTATCAGCGGTTGCGCCGACCTTATAGAGAATACGGTTTGTTTTAGGGGGCGCTGTTTTTATGTTGAGTTGGCTCAGACGCCGCAGCAGCGCCAGCAGGGTTTAATGTTTAGGGTAGATTTAGAAGCGGATAAGGGTATGCTTTTTGTTTTTGAAGAAGAAGGAATTTATCCTTTCTGGATGAAGAATACTTTAATCCCTTTAGACATAATTTGGATGAATAAAAATAAGGAAGTAATCTTTATGGCCGAAAATATCCAGCCTTGTAAGATTGAACCCTGTCCCAGAATAGACCCGCTCCTGAAAGCAAAATATGTCCTGGAATTGAATGCCGGCACAGCGGGCGAAATCGGATTAAGCCTGGGAGACCAATTAAAATTCAACATCAGTAAATAAAATAGGGACGTTCTCCTATTAAGCAACTTTTTTAAAATCAATAGGTTATAACAGTATTAGTTTTAAAGAAAAAAAGTAGCATAGTATAAAATAAATTGCACGCTTTTATCTTTAAAGTTCTTTGACAATAAAGTTCTTTCAATAAAAATGGCATA
>QNCD01000162.1 GCA_003644385.1 Candidatus Omnitrophota bacterium | reverse complement strand
TTCCTCTATGGTAGCCAGTCCGTCACGTATCGCCTCCACCCGCTCGAGGAATTCCCTTTCCAGTATCATTAATCTGGCTTCGGCTATATCGGCGCAGTATTTGATATCGCTGCTGGTAAACCGGAAATTCAATGGCACCGCCCAGGCCCCGCTCCGGATAATACCGAAATAAGTCACGAGCCAATCTATGGAGTTCCGCATCATAAGCAAAACGCGGTCGCCCCTGTCTATACCTCTCTGGAGAAGAGCATTGGCGAAGCGGTTGACTCGATTGTCAAACTCCAGCCAACTTATTTCTTTCCTGAAATTTTTGCCGGGCACAATCTCTACCAGTGCGACCTCTTCCGGGTAACTGGCAGCATTGGCGGCAAGCATCTGCGAGATATTCATATCTTCTTATCAGAAATCCGTTCACAAATTAGATACCAGCTTGATTTTACCCAAGCGAGCGATATGATTTCAAATTTTGGATACCAGAATGTGAAAAGAAACGAGCTGTTTGGAACTGATTCCTCAAATTTTACAAAATTGACTCCCGTTTGGCGGGCAATAGAACCGTATGCAGTTAGCGAGACTTGTGAATGTAACGGCAATAGTAAAGAATGCCGAAAAGGTAAAAACAATAACATCAATGCTACGTTCCCAACCTCAGAACCATCCCTACTGTGAGATTTTATTTTCATCCCCATACCTCGCTGAAATAGTAGCGGCTACGATCATAGGGATTATCAAGAATATTGATAATTGGCCAAATAAGAAAACCTTTAAAAAAGCTTTAGGTGTCTATAGTATATCGCTTCAACCTGCTGGCCAGTATCGAACGAAACAGGAAGAAGAAGGAAGCAGGCATGGCCGCCGCATGTTATTTCAGGTTTGTTTGGGTTGCATTACTTCGCGAACACTGGAAAATGACTTTAAGGATTATTATAAGCAAGTCGTCTGTGGGAAGCCTAAAATGAAAGCCTTGGTAAGTACATGAGTAAATTGGCTGAAATTATTTATCATTGTCTGAAAACCAGTGAACTGTATGAATATCAGGAAAATACAGAAAAAGGTTCACGGAAGATACATAGTGCGGCCGTCCCTATCAAAGAGGCGTTTTATATTTGTTGCTTTGGTTCAACCAAGTACCTGCCCTCACATGCGTTTGTTATTATGCCGAAGTAGGGGCCATATGTTGTTTTTGGTCATGTTGGCATCACGCTTGCTTCGGCTGCAATCGGGTTCGGGCTGAAAGACAAATTTCGCAAGAGACCTACGGCGCGTTCAGTAGCCTTAAGCAAACTTGGAGGCAAAGCAGCTACCCTCAAGCAAGGCCCGCAGGAATCAGCCCTTTGATTTTCCAGAGCAAGACATTTCGTTTATATGCCATACGTCATTTTTCATGCCATTCATTGAATATTGGAAGCTCCACGTGATAATATTACTGTATATTTCTCTATCAGAAGACAACTTCTATCAGAATTGATGAAGGAGGCTGGTAACATCAAGGCATTAATGCTGGCCGGCGGTAGAGGTACGAGATTAAAACCCATTACCCATACTGTAACCAAGCAACTGTTACCTGTGGCCAATAGGCCAATCCTGCATTATGCCATTGACCAAATCAGACAGGCAGGCATAAGTGATATAGGTATCATTATTTCACCTGAGACCGGCAGTTCCGTGCAGGAATCGGTTGGTGACGGTTTAAAATGGGATGCTCGCATCACATACATTGTACAACCCGAGCCCCTGGGATTAGCTCATGCCGTAAAAATGGCCCAGGGATTTTTGGGGGAATCACCCTTTATCATGCATCTCGGTGATACCCTCATCCAAACCGACCTTACGCCTCTTATCGAAGAATTCCAAAATCATACGCCCGATGCGCTCATCATGCTGCAAGAGGTATCGGATGTCGCGGTCCTCCGGCTAACGGGCGTCGTTCAAGTGGATGAAACCGGTAAAGTCATCTCTCTGGAAGAGAAACCGCAACAACCTAAAAGCAATCTGGCTTTGATTGGCATATATTTCTTTTCTCCTGCAATTCACGAATCAATTTCACGCATTAAACCTTCACAGCGTGGAGAACTGGAAATAACCAATGCCATCCAGGATCTAGTGGACCGGGACAAAAAGGTCCTGGGTCACCGCCTTCGGGGCTGGTGGCTGGATGCGGGGAAGAAAGACGACCTGCTGGAAGCAAACCGAGCGGTATTAGACCAGTTTCTGAAGCAGGACATACAAGGACAGGTAGACGCAAAGAGCTCGATTCTGGGGCGTGTGGAAATACGAAAGGGAGCGGTTATTGAAGACAGCGCGATACGCGGTCCGGTATCCATCGCGGAGGATTGCGTGGTGAAGAATTCCTTCATCGGCCCGTTCACCAGCATCGGCAAGAGAACGGTAGTAGAAGATTCCTCGGTAGAGCATTCCGTCATCCTGGAAGACTGCCATATCAACAGTATCGAACGCCTTGCGGATAGCCTTATTGGCAACAGAGTAAACCTCGCCAAACGCGAGCAAAGGTTTAAAGGAATACAGCTATTCACGGGCGACGATGCCAGAATAGAACTTTAAAAGGAGCTAACAGCTGATGAAACTATTAGTAACCGGCGGAGCCGGCTTCATCGGGAGCAATTTCGTTCATTACGCCCTCGATAAGTATAACGACTGGCAAATAGTGAACATGGACAAGCTTACCTACGCCGGTAACGTGGCCAATCTTGACGATATCAAAGATAACCCCAGGCACCTGTTCGTTAAGGGAGATATCGCCGATCCGGAACTGATTGATACTTTACTG
>QNCD01000161.1 GCA_003644385.1 Candidatus Omnitrophota bacterium | reverse complement strand
TTTCATATTAACTCTTCATCAGCATTAATAAAACTGTTGCATCTCTTGATAATGCTTCTTCTTTAGAGCATGTTGCCCATCTGTCTTTTTTACATATGTAATTTTCTTCTAATACTTCCCATTTGTCGGCGAGTATTCTTGTTTTTAGAGTTTCGTTATTATATACTCTTTCAAAAGATGGTGGATGATGTGGTTTTCCGAATGGTAGGGTTATTATTGCTATCCCATTCGGTTTTAGCCATTTGTATATCTTATGCATGGTTTTTATATCTCCATCTGGATCGAGCTTTGTTTGCTTATAGCTTGATAGACCGATGTGTTCTACAGTTGAGATGGATACGATTATGTCGAATATGCCTTCTGGAAATTCGTAGGTTAAGATGTTTTCCTTTACGAATTTTGCTTTCCCATGTATTACATCAGCTATGTCGATAACTGTAACGTCAAATCCTAATTCGGCAAGTGTTTTCGATAGTTTACTCTCTCCGCCCCCAACATCCAATATTTTGATTTTATTTCTTGTAGGCTTATCGAGTATAAGTAATGGAGCTAGTTTAGTCCATACAAACAAGTATTCAAGAGGTCTTTCCCCAGTCTTATTAATCATTGATTTTTCCGCCAATTCACGAATAGTCATCTACCACGCCCCACATCATTTTAAACCATTTCATGATTCTACGATGTCGAACTCCATACTTAACCCTCCATGTATTTCTGGATTACGTCTTTTAGCTTTTTTCCTATATGTTCCCATGTGAAGCGTGGTTTGATTACATGTGCAATATGGAGTCTGGTTTTCTCACGGTATTCGTCTAGGTTGTTGAGGATGTTTATGGTTCTGTCTACGGCTTTTTCTATTATCATTTCTGAGCCGTAGCCGTCGTGTATGGGGTTGCCTTCTAAGACTTGACCGCTTCTTCGGCTTTCCACTAGGCTCCAGCTTGGCAGGTAGTCTGTCCAAGACCCTTTGTCTGAGGCTATTACAGGTGTAAGCCTTGTTAGTGCTTCTAAAGCGGGATGCTCGAATCCTCCTCCTCTAGAGCTTAGTACGAACATGTCCGCCATGTCGAATAGCTCCATTTTCTCTTCTTCGGTAAGCCATACTTTTTCTATGAATCCGTCGAAGTATGGCTTTATGTCGCCTTCTTGGAAGTCTGTTTTTGTAAGGAAGTAGCCTACACCCTCGCCTACTCTGAGTATGAGCATTATGTTTCGGTATTCTTCTACAAGCCTATTGTATAGATTTAGTAGGATATCCAATCCTTTACGATAACCGCTATGAGTTATCCAACTCATAATGGCTATATATCCCATACGCTCTTTAAGGTGTACTATGGGTATGAATGTTGAGAGGTTACGTTTGGGGGAGTCTATCCAATCCTGATATACTCCATGAGGTACTACATACACGGGTCTTTTAACGCCTGAGCTTACATATGCATTCTTAGCATAGGTTGAAGGGACTATCATAGCTGATGCGTATTCTGTAAGCCTAACGGCATATGGAGTTATGTGGTTTGAGTCTGCTACGTCTATACCGATTACAGCCCTAGCTCTCTGAAACCTAACGGCAAGCTGTCTCTCATATTTCTGCATTGGGTAGAAGTAGGGATGTATAACTATGACTGGATTGCTCATTAGGTATACGATGGGTAGTGCGTTTTCGTCTATAGTTTCTACCCACAGGTATTTTTTGAGTTCTTCAACATGTATTTCAGATATTATGCTGAAGCTAATACGTTTCCATATTGGATAGGTGTAAAGGACTGGTTTAGATTTTCGTGGTATGAGAGACCTTATAGAAGTATTGCTAACCACCATAGTGTTACTGACACCCCACTAGCTGGAGCGGATTTGAAGTGTACGGTTATATAGGTCGGGTTTGCTTCCCAGTAGTCTATATCCGGTAGACCTGATGCTCCCTTGCCTACGAAGCAGGTGGTGGGTGTGGTTGATAACCCATGAGCTATCTGGAATGTTGTCGTGGCTCCATCGCCTTCAAAGGCTACGATTCCGCCTTTTATTTCAGTAGGTGTTCTAGAGTCTAGCTCTTCTAATGCGTCTACTACCTTATTCCTTTCTTCAGGTGTTAGTATTTCTCCTCCTTTATAGGCTAATCCCCATTTAGACATGACCTCTACCTCCTCGGTAGCGGTCTAGGCTGAGGTCTAGGTTGGGGTCTCGGAGAGGTACTTACACCTGTAGGTGTTGCGGATTCTTTCAGGGATTTTTTCATGGATTCTGAAATTAGTTTTAGGGAGTCGACTATAGGTTTGAGGTCTGTTTGAGGTTCACGTCGTTTGGACATGTGTGAACACCCCTATGTTTATTCCCTATATATGACGGGTATTCTAAGTTTTCTAGCCTTTCTAGCTCCGGCTATGGCTTTGTAGAACATTATCTCGTCGTCGGATAAGCCCCACTTCTTCAGGCTTTCGAGTTCTTTCTCGAAGTCTAGGTCGGATATTAAGCCTTCGACGTAGAGGTTGATAAGGTCTGTGATGTACCGTTTAACTTCGCTTATCACAGGCTTTACACGTATAAACTGTGTCCACATCTCTTTGAGAACCTCCTTGGTTTCCTCGTCGATGGGTAATGCGTCTATCATCTTGTATAGTTGCCCTAGAGCAAAGTCTCGTGCTTTGGGTGAGTATTCGCTTAAGGTTACCATTCTGTCTACGTCGCCTATAAGCTCCCTGTATGCTCTCAGATACCTAGCATATTTCGATTTTTGAACCATGAAGTCTATCTCTTTATCAGTCCATCCAAGGTACTTTATCGAATCCAATACTTTCCTGTAAGTC
>QNCD01000160.1 GCA_003644385.1 Candidatus Omnitrophota bacterium | reverse complement strand
TTTTTTGGGGGTTAAGTTTGTCAAGATAGAAGACAACGCTCGCAAGGAACTGCTTAAATTGGCTGAGCAAAAAAAGCTTGACTTTTAAATTAACTAATGATATTCTTTAAGTGGAGGAGGTGAGAAAATGAGCAAAAGAAAGGGTTTTACCTTAATTGAGTTAATTATGGTTATCGTCATTATTGGTATCTTGGCAGCAATCGCTATACCAAGGTTTATTGATTTAAGGAACGACGCCAGACGGGCGGCTTCTGACGGTAATGTGGGCGCGCTGCGAGCGGCTCTCTCCAACTACTATGCTCGCAGGTCAATAGCCGAAGATCCAACCCCTTGGCCGACGGGTTTACACGAGGCATCTTTTGTTAATGATTATCTACAGGGGGGGACATTTCCTAGTTGCCCTTTTGGCGGAAGCTACGATAGTTATTTGATTTATAATGCAACCACAGGCGAACTAACCACAACAAATTATCCCTAATTGAAGTTTAGTATTAATAAAATAAACTCAACCCTGCATCTTGTTTTAATGAAGATGCAGGGTTTTTAATTGCGTCGGATTTTTGTAGCTATATTTAAGAGAATAAAAATGGAGTCTTCCGAAAGACAAGATAAGCTCGCAGTAATATTAATTGCTGTTTTTTGTTTCTCTTTATATCTTAATTCCCTCTGGAATATTTTTGCTTTTGATGACCGCCACATGATTACTCACAATCTATATATAAAAAATATAAAATTCCTGCCACTGTTTTTTAAAGGATACATTACTTCCTACCCTATGCCTAAGGGTATGTTCAGGCCTTTACTAATGGCTACCTTCAGTTTTAATTACTTTTTTAGCGGTCTTAATCCCTTAGGTTATCATATTACGAATATAGTCTTCCATTTTTTAAACGCGGTATTACTTTATATTCTTTTAAAAGATTTTAAACCAGATTTGCCATTTGGTTTGCTTTTGTCTGTCGTCCTTTTATTCTGCGCTCATCCGCTTAATACCGAAGCCGTAACTTACATCTCTTCCCGCTCTGATTTAATGGTGACTATGTGGATAAGCCTCGGCTTTCTGATTTATTTGAAAAGAAAATATCTTTTGAGCTTGCTGTTATATCTGGCAGCGCTTCTTACAAAGGAAACCGCGATCATTTTTCCTGCCTTGATTGTGAGCTATGACTTTATTTTTTTTAAATTAAAAGTCCGTAGTTCTAAAACGGATAATCGCACCTTAAGTTCAAAAGTAATCTTTTATATCTGTTTAGTTGGTTTGACCTTGTTATATTTATTCTATCGCGAGCTCATTTTTGGATATCTCGCCGAGTCGGCGCCTATACGCAGTTTGTACTCTAATATATTGACGCAGTCCGCTGTAACTCTATTTTATTTGAGGCTTTTTCTCTGGCCGGATCCCTTAACCCTTCATCACGTTTTCCCTGTATTTGATTCGTTATTCCGCCCATTTGCTGCAGTTTCGATTGCAGTTTTGCTGATGGTTGCTATGTTAATCTTTATTTTAAGGAAGAGGCATCCTTTAATAAGTATGGGATTGGCATGGTACCTTATTTGCCTTCTTCCTAAGTTTTACGCAAGACTAAATTTCGTTGCTACAGAACACCACTTTTATCTCCCTAGTTTTGGGATATATTTAATCCTCGCAAGCAGCTGCGCATTTATTTATGTAAAGTTTCGGCGTAAATTCATTATTGCCGCAACGGGTTTGATATGCGTATTTAGTGTTTTAGTTTGGGTTAGGAATTATGAATGGAAAGACGGCCTCACCCTTTGGAAAGCGGCAATAAGACGAGATTCGCGTTCAGCGACCGCTTACAATAATTTAGGCATTGAATATATGCGACTTGGCATGAACAAAGAAGCAGAAAAATCTTTTAGGAAAGCAATATCTCTATCTAACTCTATTTCTACTCAGGTAAATCCGCGCGGAAATTTAGCCGCTTTATACATTCGAGAAAAGAAATTTAAGGAAGCCACCGCATTATTAAACGAGGCCTTTAAGATTAAGCCCAATTACCATTCACTGTATCAAATTTTAGGGGCTTTATATATTGGCGTTGGCGAAGGGGATAAGGCAGAGGGAGTATGGAAGGAGGGTTTGCGTCTTTATCCCCAAAGTTCAACTATTCAGATAAATTTAGGAATAATTTATTTAAAAAGGGGGGAGTTAGAAGAGGCGAAAGAGTATTTTCGGGCAGCGATAGATTCTGATCCCGAATCATATATAGCTTATTGTTATCTAGGACAGGTTTTTGAGGAAGAGGGTAAAATTGACTTAGCGATTGAAGCCTATGAGCAATCTGTACGTATTAACCCCGACTATGTCACAGCCCATTATAATTTAGGAACGCTCTATGCCAAAAAGGGCGACCGGCGTGCTTTCAGAGAGCTAAAAGAGGCAATAAGATTAAAGCCCGATTTTGCCGAAGCTTATAATAATCTCGCTGTGCTCTATGCTTCAATGCACCCACCCCAATTGGAGCTTGCCCGTAAACATATTCAACGCGCTCAAGCGCTTGGTTATGAGGTGAAAGAAGGATTCTTAAGGTACATAGAAGCGGAAAATGAATGACCTCGAAATAATTATCCCTGCGTATAACGAAGAAGAGACAATTGCCGAGGTAGTTAATGGTATTAGGAAGGCTTTAGCTAATCCCTGCAGGATAATTGTAGTTGATGACGGCTCTCAGGATAGGACGGCGGAAATAGCTCAAAGCTGCGGCGCAGAGGTAGTCATTCATCCTTACCATATCGGTAACGGCGCAAGCATAAAGACCGGTTTAAGAAAGGCAAGGGCTGAGGTTGTT
>QNCD01000159.1 GCA_003644385.1 Candidatus Omnitrophota bacterium | reverse complement strand
TGCCAAAGTTGGCAGGTACGTGTTAATGTTTACATTCGGTGGAGCCTTTGGTGGAACTGTCCTAAGTAGGATGACTTTATTCACTGGTAGAATGCGATTTCTATTGTCCTATCCAGCATACTATATGATTCCAGTATTTATAGTTATACTATGCGCTATGATATACTATGATATGAAGAAGAAAGAGTAACCTTAAATCCTCAATATTTTTATTTTTCTTAAGGAAGTTACATTATGATGAATTTATTTTTTATTTCGGCGATAAGTAACATCAATTTAAGGGCTCTATCGAATGAGAAGTATTTCGTTAATGATTAACATTAATGTTCAGCATTGGACTGAATATATTTTAATACATTTAGCGATATGTTTGAATTTCTAGAGTGAATTTCTAAACACATTATTAGGTTATAGAGTTCAAGTTTTTCGGATTTAATGATATATAATACTTTGTTTATCTAGATTCGATGAGGTTGATGGGCTTAATCACCCAAAAATATATTGCACATAGATTTAGAATGCATGTTTTTTCAATTTATAGTGATATAGCTAAATAATCCTATGCTGTAGCTGCTATGGATTGTAAAGCTTAGTTGTAAGAAACTTTTTTCTCATGCAACTTTTATTTTTGGTATTAGTACTGTTGGTGCAATGGTGTTAGATACTAGTTTTTGCTGCTTTGTTGAGTCTATGATGTTCAGTATTTGTTTTATGTTTCCTGTTATGGTTGCATGTTTTACTGGTTTGGTTATTGCTCCGTTTTCTATTTTGAATGCTGTTGATGTGAAATTTCCTGATGCTGGATCTGCTCCATGGGCTCCTATTACTGTGTCAATATAGATTCCTTTATCTATTTGACTTGCTAGTTCTTTTAGTGCTTTGTTTCCCTGCTTTATCAGTATGCTGCTTATTAGTGGTGTTGGTGTTGCTTGGTATGGTTTTGTTAGTCTTGACCATGTTGATATGGGTGTTCTAAATCCATTTCCAGTTGATTCCATGTCTTCAATTTGGGCGTAATAATGGTCATATAGTAGTGTTTTTACTTCTCCATTTTCAATTATTTTCATCTGTCTTGTCGGTGTTCCTTCATGGTCTATTGGCGTTGAATTTGATATTTCTGGGTTTAATGGGTCTCCAATTATCGTTAATTGTTTTGAGCCTACCATGTCGCAGGCCCTTATTATTCTTGGGTGGAATTTTGCTGTTAATGTGCGATATAAGGTGTAGCTTAGTAATGTTACTAAAGTTCTAGGTGATATTATTGCTGGATATTCTCCTGTTTCTATAGGTGTTTTTAGGACACATTTCTCAGTATATTTTATTGTTTCTAGGATTTTGTCATTTGCATCTTCTATTTTAACTAGGTTTCTATTGTAGATGTAATCGTAATATGTGGCTGTTTGATTATCCTTTATTGCGATGGTTGAGAAGGAAATTGTGTTATGTGTTTCTTTTATTTCATGATTTAATCCTAAACTGTTGATTATTCTCCATTTAATTGATCTAATACTATTACTCCAGGAAAGAATTTTTCCAGGCCCCTTGCAATCAATGACTTTATTGAATATTTTTCTAGTTGTTTCGAATACTTCGTCCTCTGTTATTAGATCTACTTCTTCATAGTAGAGTTTTGGTTTGTGAACTTTTTTCCTCGGTTCCAGTAGGTTTTTAATTTTCTTCCAGCTGTTAATGCTATGTTAATTGCTTTTTAACAGCTTTCTTAATGTCACCTTGATTTATACTGGATGTATAGCTGAAGCCCTCTTTTCCATCTACTATTACTCTTACTCCTATTTCCCCTGAAATTGTTGATGATGCTCTAATTCTACCATCTATTGACATTGAAGTTGAGATGTTTTTATCTTTATAAATGAATGGTTCACATTGCTCTGCATTGTTTTTTCTGCAAATTTTGATATTTCTTTAATTTTCATGTTTTCATACTCCAATTATTACTTTCTTAATTTTCATTGTTGGTACTAGTGCTGTTACTGCCATTCTCTGTCCTCCCTTGTCGCATAGAGTTATGTAGTAGTTTGCTTCTTTACATATTGCTTCAATGTTTTTGAGTGCTTCAAGTATATTCATTGATACTCCTACGCTTCTTAATGGCTTAGCTAATTCGCCGTTTCTTATTAGGAATGCTTCACTTGCTTGGAATTGGAATGGATCTTACCTGTTGTTTGTCCTTCTCTAGCTCCTGCAATATAAACTCCATTCCTTGTTTCGTTAGTCAATTCTTCTTGAAGTATTTTAGATAGCTCTTCAATTTCAGTTATTATTTTCTCTCCTTCTTTTAAAAGTTTCATAGTTAATGGATTTTGTTTTATATTAGAATATAGATTTGCTAGAAAACGACCTATATCTTCGTTTTCTTTGAGATAGCTATGTTCTTCTAGTATTGAGCTTAATTTGAAAATGTTATGATATCCCATTGTTCCTGCAACAGATTCAAATATGAGCGGTATTATGAAAGCATCTGTTAGTTCTCTAGTAGAAAATCTTAACTACTTTTAAAATAACTTAATTAGGAAAAGTTTAACTTATAAATGTATGAAAGATGATAAATATTTCCTTTATCAATATGTTACGTGAGTTATTTATGGAATAAATGAAAAATCTGGTTAAATATTTTATCAACTAATTTGATAGTAGGGGTTGTAATTTTTATGTTTAAAAATTCTATAAAAATAAGTTTAAATAATTAAAAATAGGGTTAAATAAAAATTTATAAATAAATTTAAAAATAGAAATATGATGAAAACATCACTTACCGCGTAAGTTTTCAAATTGCTGTGAACATCATACCGCCATGAGTATTGATAAGTGGTGGAAAACGTGAAGAGAC
>QNCD01000158.1 GCA_003644385.1 Candidatus Omnitrophota bacterium | reverse complement strand
TATCACCGACTGTATACCCTGCAATTCGGCGGGCTGGTATAGCGTTTTCGTATATTGCACCGGTATTCTGTGAGCGTGAAGGGTTTCTGTTTCCTTACAGTGTAAACTTCACTATTTTAAATTTGGCGCCGGGAGGTTGAAAATGGCAGAAGTGACTCAAGGTTTAAAGCCGGAAAGGCTCTGGCACTATTTCGAGGAAATAGCAAAAATACCGAGGGCATCGAAGAACGAGAGAGAGATACTCGCATATATCAGACGATTTGCAGAAAACAGGAAGCTTGATTATGCGCAGGATGCAGCTGGAAACATCGTAATACGGCGGGAAGCATCTCCGCGTTTTAAGGATAGACCCGTTATTGTGCTTCAGAGTCATGTTGACATGGTGTGTGAGAAGAATGAAAACAGCAGTCATGATTTTGAAACTGACCCGATTACTCTCGTTTTGGATGACGAATGGGTGAAGGCGGATGGAACCTCTCTCGGGGCTGACAACGGTATCGGGATTGCGGCAATGCTCGCGCTCCTTGAAGATCGGGAAGATGAATTTGGAAGGATTGAGTGCCTGTTCACCGTGGATGAGGAGACCGGACTGACCGGAGCGTTCAACCTCGACCCATCGCTCATTCAGGGGAGGCTGCTGGTAAACCTGGACACTGAAAGCAGTACAACCCTGTACATCGGATGCGCGGGTGGGAAGGACAGCGATATATTGCTGCCAGTTGCAAAGGTTTTTACCGATGGAGGAATGAAATCTTTGAGAATTGCAGTCAGGGGACTCAAGGGTGGTCACTCAGGAGTTGAGATACATCTGGGACGGGCAAATGCCATTAAGCTGCTCGCGCGAATACTCAACCATTTAAAGCTCTCTTACGAATTTCACGTGGTATCAGTTACGGGCGGCGACAAGGCAAACGCTATCCCAAGGGAGGCGGAGGCTGTAATAATCGTACGACCAAAAGACAGCACCCGTGTTATGGAGGAATTTCGCCTGTATTCAAACACGGTTCTATCGGAGTACGAAAGGATTGAACCGGGAGCCCGGTTTGAATGTGAGGAATGCGAAGATTCTGGCGCAGCACTTGACCGGAATTCAACCGATATTCTTATACGTCTGCTAATGGCCATACCGCACGGAGTGATTGCAATGAGTGCGGCTGTCAGGGATCTGGTTGAGACGTCTACAAACCTGTCCAGTGTACGCACAGAGGAACGGCAGGTTCATATACATACAAGCCATCGAAGCTCAATAGAAAGCGCATTAGAGTGGGTGGTTGATACGCATGTTGCAATTGCATCTCTGGCATCAGCACAGTGCAGACAGGACGAAGGCTATCCAGCCTGGTATCCCGATCCCGATTCTCAGCTACTCGCAAAAGTTAAAAAGGCCTACAGGAAAGTAACGGGCAGGGATGCACACATAAAGGCCATACATGCGGGTCTGGAATGCGGAGTTATCAAGAAAAAGTTTGAAGGTATGGATGCCGTGTCTGTCGGTCCAACAATAGAAAATGCCCACTCGCCCGATGAAAGGGTTAATATAAAAAGTGTCGAGATATTCGATGCCGTGCTGCGTGAGACCCTGAGAGAGGTATACGGTTGAGCAGGGTTGTTTGTGTTTAAAATTGCCGGTCTGGTTTACATACAATGGATGTACCTGTATGGAGCTGCGTATAGAAGGAGGCATCATTCCGACACTAAGCGGCCAAATATTAAATAACAGGAGAGGGCAATGTGTCTTTCGGCAGTATACAGAGAGAAAATCGACGGTTCCTCCGTCGTTGTACAGGAAGCTTCTTCCCTGACTGTTTCCGATGAAAGCACCGTTCGAATAAAAACCCTTTTTGGTGAAGAAACGGTGTTGAGCGGTTATTATGTAAGGGAGGTGAACCTTCTGAAAAATTATGTGATCCTCGCTGAGACAAACCATGACTGAAGATATGGACAACAGGGAAAAGCTCGTCAAGATTCTGGATTACTGGCTTGATCATAACAGGGAGCATCTTCGTGAAAATGACAAGTGGTGCATAAGATCGCGTGAGCTGGGATATGAAAATGTCGCACAGGAGTTTGAAAGAATCGCCGGTATGATGGAGGAGAGTATACACCGTATCGAGCATGTGCGTGGTGGCTTTGAAGAATCAGGACATCCTGCAAAACAGGCGAGAGAGACACGTGCCGATGCTAAATACGCCCGGCATGAACACGTGCATGGTGAAGGCGCATTTAAGCACAGACATATCGAGCTGCATCAAATCGGTATTATTCGGACTCCCTATCCACCAGGCTCAACATGGGATCAGATGCAGCAGGAGAAAAAAAACTGCAGGATAATTATTGATGCTCAGTACAGAGATGGTCTGTACAGGCTTGACCGGTTTCGGTATGTGATAGTTCTTTTTTACCTGGACAGGGCAAGAGGACATTCCTCACTCTATGCATCACCACCTGCTGCGCAGGGACTGACCGTCGGGGTTTTTGCAAGCAGATCTCCGAACAGGCCGAATCCTGTGGGTCTATGCGTTACAGAGATCAGGGGTATTAAAGAAAATGTGGTGATAACCGGGAGGATCGATGCGTATGACCATACGCCCCTCATTGATATAAAGCCCTACATAGAAAGATCGGATTCCATCCCGGGAGCGGGAAACGGATGGCTTGATGACACCAATCGGTGAATTTGTCCGTTGTACTGTGCGAAGTCGAGTGAAACGAGATGTAACAAAATAAAACCATATGGATTTCGAGAAAATATCATTATTATACATGCCGCTCCCGAAAGCCGAAAAGCATGCGAAGCATGCGAAGCATGCGAAGAAAACGTTATTGGTTTTTGTTGCAGCATTGATTATCAGC
>QNCD01000157.1 GCA_003644385.1 Candidatus Omnitrophota bacterium | reverse complement strand
TTATAATGGACTCCATACAGGTTTTCTTAGTTCCCATGATCTAAAAGAAAAGAAGCTCTCAGAAAAATTTTTAGCTATTTTAAAAGAAAAATAAACTCGGAATCCTATAAAGGAAATTGAAAGACTGGCTAAAAGAAAAAGGATTAAGCATAAAAAAACTTCAGCAAGAAGCAAAAGAATCCTATAAAGGAAATTGAAAGATTTAAAATATCTGATATACTTGAGCGGGCTGGATTAAGAATCCTATAAAGGAAATTGAAAGTGAATTACGCTTATGACTATTATAGTGAAATTGTTAAGCGAATCCTATAAAGGAAATTGAAAGATGTCTAAAGCTGAGATCTGCTCGTTTTCAGGTAGATCATAGAATCCTATAAAGGAAATTGAAAGTTGTCGCGAGTGTGAAGGAGTAATGGTTGTCAGCCATGCCAGAATCCTATAAAGGAAATTGAAAGTCACGTCTAGTGGAATTTGCACGTTTGAATCCAGATTCTGAATCCTATAAAGGAAATTGAAAGATAATGAAAAAATAGTTATTGCTGGTGCAGTTTTTCTAGGAATCCTATAAAGGAAATTGAAAGATATTTCAAATGTAACTTATCTGTGTAGGCGTTTACGTGGAATCCTATAAAGGAAATTGAAAGTCTTCAAAGGCAGAAAAGTATGGAATACACTTGACCGAATCCTATAAAGGAAATTGAAAGAATTAAAGTTAAAAGGGGTTGGTATAGACGTAATATTGATTTGAATCCTATAAAGGAAATTGAAAGACTTAAACTTATTCCATGATAACGCTATACCGGAAAACTTGAATCCTATAAAGGAAATTGAAAGTTATTTTACCGAGTATGAAACCCATTGCAAACGCCAGAATCCTATAAAGGAAATTGAAAGTGATGAGGTGATTGACTTTTTGGGTAAGTATGGGTTTAGACTGAATCCTATAAAGGAAATTGAAAGCCGTGCATTTTAATGAAGTCTGATATGTCAGAAATGACTTGAATCCTATAAAGGAAATTGAAAGGGCGATATAGAGGAATTGGATAATGTAACTATTGATGGTGTGAATCCTATAAAGGAAATTGAAAGTAAAACAAGGTAAACTTAGAGTTAAGACTGTTACTGTGAGGGAATCCTATAAAGGAAATTGAAAGAAAATAACTCATAGGTGAGTCAATGAACGAGAACAAGTGGTGAATCCTATAAAGGAAATTGAAAGAGTTTTCTAATTGGAGTTTTAATTATCTCCTCTAAAGGAATCCTATAAAGGAAATTGAAAGGTATCTCGACTCCCAGGGAAATGTCCTGGGAGAACTAAAGAATCCTATAAAGGAAATTGAAAGTTTTTATTTCATTTGCGCCTGAAAATAAGGCTACCCTTAGATTGAATCCTATAAAGGAAATTGAAAGACTATCACTTTAATCACCTTGTTAAATTATGGAAAGTGATGAATCCTATAAAGGAAATTGAAAGTCTCTAAGGTAATGTTTGACTTCTTGCTTAATGATTTTTAAGAATCCTATAAAGGAAATTGAAAGTGGTGTTAGCCCAGAGCTATCAGCGGAGACAGCTATAACTGAATCCTATAAAGGAAATTGAAAGCTAACTCATGGCTAGTAGTCTATAACGCATTACTAGGCTGGGAATCCTATAAAGGAAATTGAAAGTGCCTATGAGTTAAGGAAAATACCAAGAGAAGACCTGCAAGAATCCTATAAAGGAAATTGAAAGTCTGCTGCTGCCTAGCCATCTCAAACTGCCATAGACGATGAATCCTATAAAGGAAATTGAAAGTTGATATCCAGGGTTATCTTTGAGATTATGCTGGTTAAGAATCCTATAAAGGAAATTGAAAGGTTTATTCATTGCATTCGGCAGCGGAATACTAGCGGGCTGGAATTTAGGAATCCTATAAAGGAAATTGAAAGGCAGACGCCGTAATTACGTTATCTGACGAAGTACACATAATAGGAATCCTATAAAGGAAATTGAAAGTTTAGTGTCTAAGCCGTACTTGTTAAATATGGCTCTGAAGCGAATCCTATAAAGGAAATTGAAAGAGGTTATTATGCAGTCAATAATGTACATGTTATTACCGATAACGAATCCTATAAAGGAAATTGAAAGTAGTTCTTCTAGTTGGAGCAGTATGTTAGCTGCATCCCAGAATCCTATAAAGGAAATTGAAAGGGAAGCCTCCAATACTCCTCTATCACTATTGTTTCGTCATCGAATCCTATAAAGGAAATTGAAAGGAATACTATAAAACCCTAGCTGAACTGGAGGGATAAAAAGGAGAATCCTATAAAGGAAATTGAAAGATCATATCCAAAAAGCTCAAGAAATGATAGCTAGAACCCAGAATCCTATAAAGGAAATTGAAAGCTTGTATCAACCCTAATCTCCCAGCCATCGAAAACACTTAGAATCCTATAAAGGAAATTGAAAGTGCTTCTTTTTCTTACTAACCTTTACATGAACTTCCCTTGAATCCTATAAAGGAAATTGAAAGAATGCAATAAGGTGATTAAAAAGGGATCTGCTTTTATTTACGAATCCTATAAAGGAAATTGAAAGAACTGCTCGGTGAATCGGCCCATGAAGGCTGTTGGGAAGGGAATCCTATAAAGGAAATTGAAAGATAGAAGCCTCTAAACGGGGGACTTAAGAACTCAAGCGGGAATCCTATAAAGGAAATTGAAAGATACTTAATTTTGCGAATAGCAATGCGATGAGGCATATTATGAATCCTATAAAGGAAATTGAAAGTTGAAAGAAAAAAGCCAAAATACTACAAGAATTTACCTAGGAATCCTATAAAGGAAATTGAAAGTTTTAATTTTAATGATAAAGATTAGCGAACCCCCTAGTTGGAATCCTATAAAGGAAATTG
>QNCD01000156.1 GCA_003644385.1 Candidatus Omnitrophota bacterium | reverse complement strand
GCCAATCTCCTTGGTGGAAACCGAACTGCTGAGGCAAGGTCTAAGGCCGAGGCTGACGATCTCGCTCGGTGCTCGAGCGGAAGGGGTCCAAGAGCACATCGAGCACTTGGCCGGTGCTCGGTGGGCAAGCTCGCGGACACCCGTCCGCCCAAGGGGCCCTGGGCATCGAGCGGGAGGTCCCGCCGGCGCTATTTCTTCTTACAATATCTTTCTGACAGTTTTTTGAAACTTTCTTGAGCATCCTCTATAGAGTACATCTCCAAAATTAAATTTCCTCTAAAATGAATCCTGGAAATTAAGTCTAACAGTTTATCCCAATCTATACGCCCTTTGCCCAATCCTAGGTGAGTGTCATTAAGACCATCGTTATCGTGTAGATGGAACAGTACTATTTGATCTCGGATAGCGTTTATTTTTTCAAAATTGTTTCCCTCAACGATGAAAAAATGGCCAATGTCAATACATGCTTTCACACTCTCCAATCCTACTTTATCTAAGAACTCCTTTACCTCCGAAATCTTCTTTATTAATCCTGGTTCTATCATGTTCTCTACTGCTATTGTAACTCCTAAATCGTAAGCATATTTAGCTAATTCCTTAACAAATTCTAGATTCATCCTTTTTTCTAGTTCTGGGTAGAAAAAGCCCAAGGGAGATCTAATTCCTGCATGTAGAACCCAAACATCTGTATCTAGGAGATAAGCGTTCTTAATTGACCTCTTATAAATTTTAACGAAGGTCTTTTTCAGATCTCTCATGACAGTTGCTGTATTCAGATCAGAAAATCTTCCGTGTACTGTAAACTCCAGACCCGTTTTCTTCAATTTTCTTATTCTCTCTTCATATAGAATATGTTTCCCATCATCCACTATTTCCCATAGGGGCGATTTTTCCATCATTGTCTCTATGATATCATCTAAAGGCTTTCGAAGAAAACATAATGAAGAGATCCCGATTTTCATCTCCAACTTATATACAAGATTCTACAAGCTAGAGTGTTAAAGTTCCCTTAAATACAAAGTGTAGTAGTAATGGTGATCCTCTTTGAAGTGCGATGTATTATTGACCAATGACGATGGTTACAGAAGCGTAGGATTAAGAGTACTACTGAGAGAACTTAAGTGGTTAGGAAATGTGATAGCCGTTGCACCAGAAGAGCCTAGGAATGCTGCAGGATTAAGTATTACGTTACATAAGCCATTAAGGATCAAGAAAATTATCATTGATGATGTAAGAACTTTTCTGGTCAATGGAACAACTGGCGACTGTGTAACTATTGCGCTTTACCATATACTCTCTGATTTTCCAAAGATTGTATGTTCTGGAATAAACGTGGGTGAAAATATATCTTTAGTAGAGTTCTTTATGAGTGGAACAGTAGCTGGTGCAATTATTGCGGCATTAAATGAAATTCCTGCTATAGCCTTCTCAAAAAGCGTAACAAGTTTTAATACTCGATCAACATGTGAAATAGGAATCGAATTTGAAAAATCTGCAAAAATAGCTAGGGAAATTGTAAGAATCATTTTAAAACATGGTCTTCCTGAAGGAATCGATTTACTTAATATTAACTTTCCTCAAAATATCACCGAAAATACTAAAGTTATGTTAACAAGACTTGCTAAATCATCCTTCAAACCTGCAGTTGTAGCTAGGAGCGATCCAAGAGGAAAACCATATTACTGGCTTTGGGGTGAGAAAAAAACCGAATATGCTAAAGGAACAGACGGCTTTGCTATCTTTAGTTTGAATGCAATTTCCATAACTCCCATATGCCTCTCTGGTCTATCACACTCTGCAAGTTCCCTTCAAGAGATAATTGGGAAAATTCAGGAATCAATATCGCGGATAATTAAGAATTAAAGCTCTACTATTTCGACTTTCTTCTCAGGCATTTCTAAAATAGCCACTGTAGACTTACCAGATAAATATCCACAAACTTCTCCCGGATTTAGTAATATTGTTTCTCCTATCCTCTCAATCTGTAATCTATGTGTATGTCCTCTCACTACTACGTCATACTTGTGACATTTAACTAGTGCTTTTACCAAAATTTCGTTCGTTCCATGTATTACTACAATTCTCCCATCCAAATCAACTTCAACAGCGTCTCTATGAATATGCCATCCATATCTTGAGTAATTTTCTTTAAGCAACTCTCTCTCTACATCCAGATTTCCGAACACTCCTGTCATTTCCGCTTTTAGTCCGTCAAAGAATTTTAGTACGAATGGTGCAATGTGATCTCCTGCATGAAGTACATGCCGTACTCCTCTTTCATTAAATACCTTCACTGCTTTCCTAATTTTAGAAATATTATCGTGTGTGTCAGATAATACTCCTATTAACATGGTAAGCACCTCTATTCTAATGTAGGTCAACTATTCCTAAAATAATACTACTCTATATTGACTATGGAATGTGTTTGTGGATCCAAGAAAACTATTTCCCCTTCTGTTCTAACAGCTAATAAAACCTTAACTCTTAGCTCTAACGATAACTTAGAAAGTTCTCTAAAAACTTTATCTCTGGCTTTATTAATATCTCGTTTACACTCAACTACTATGACTTCTCCTTTTCTTATGCAAACTAGATCAATGGGCTTAGAAGCGGCTGCTCTTATAACGAAGAAACCCTTTGACTCAAGAAGTCTCTTTACTTTTCTCTCGAACTCTGCACCCTTAGAATACCTTGACATAAGATTAACATACCTCTATCTCTTCTTTAATCAATATTTTTAATAACACTGAGTCTAGAAGAATCTTAAATTGAACCTGGTGATGAGCATTGAGTTATGAGGAGATAGTCAGCCTTGCCAGTAGGAGAGGTTTCTTTTGGAATGCCTATGAAATCTATGGGGGAGTCAGAGGCTTTCTAACATGGGGTCCACTGGGTACAAT
>QNCD01000155.1 GCA_003644385.1 Candidatus Omnitrophota bacterium | reverse complement strand
TACTGCATGGGAGGAATTGTTCCTTCACCTTATCCAGATACTTTTATGATGGGGGTTGTAACCGAATACTTTATTGATGGCGCAGGGAGATATGGACCTGCTGGCCAAGAAGTTAATACAATAACTCATTGGATGAGAAATGGTGGGGGGAGTAATAACTGGGATATGGCATACAGATATTTAACAGGAGGTTTTACTTATGGATGGTATGGAGGATGGAATGGTTCTCAAAATGGAGCAGGCTGGATAAATTATTTAAATCTTGCTGCAAACGGAAATCCTTCATATTTGCCAGTAGGAATTTATTATCAAATTGCTCATGTTTCGAGCAGAACAAATAATAGTGAAATGGGGAAGTATTATCAGGATTGGACCCGTCTTATGACTTTATGTAATACATGGCTTACTGATAATCCAACCAAATGTATTACAATTGATGTAGAACCTGATTTTGCAGGTTATGTGCAGCAGGGCACATATTCAAGTAATATAAGTGTGGGCTCGGCAACAGGAACTGGATTTCCAAATCTTTCTGGTTTTGCCGATAATTTTTTTGGATATTCAAAAGCTCTTTTATATATAAAGGATCAGGTAGTATCACCCCAAAATTTAGATAGATTAATAATTGCTTTTCATGTATCCGGCTGGGCTCAATCACCAAATCCAGCTTCTCAAAGTGGAATGAGTGATGCGGAATTACAAACACATGCAAATGCTATTGCAAATTTTATCGCTCAATGTCAACCATCAAGTGGAAGCAAGTATGATATATTTTTTACTGATCCTTCGGGATATGATGGTGAAGGACCAAATGGCGCGCCGTATGACTGGGATATAAATGGAGAAATGGCTACTCAATATGCTAAATGGTTAAATTACTTATCAGAAGCAGCAAACTTGCGCGGATTTTTATGGCAGGTTCCTATGGGAAATTCGCGATTAAATAATGTTCCAGGTCATTACAGAGATAAGAGACCCGAATATTTTCTTGCAAATACATCAGATGGACCTAATAATGGAGATAATGGAGCACATATATGTCAATATGTAAATAGCGGAGTAATTGGAATACTTTTTGGAAGAGGGGGTCCTCCAGATGGAGTTGCAGGCACAGGAGTAATGGATATGTATTATCCACCAGGTGATGGATATAACACAGTAAATCAGGATGGAACTGCTGGTGTGACAAATCATTGGGTCTCTAATACAATTGATGATGATGGAGGGTTTTTGAGAAGTCGAATAGTAAATAAAACCAATTGGGCAAATTTATGTCCTATAAAAGGACCAACAGAAACTTTTACACCTACATATACATTCACCCATACTTTAACAGAAACATTTACAAATACTTATACACCAACAAATACACAAACATATACTTTAATTCCTACTTCTACATTTACCAGCACAAACACTTATACAATTACAAATTCATATACACCCACACATACTTTAACTAATACTTATACATTGACTTTTACATATACTTTCACAGAAACACCCACACTAACATCCACGCAAACTTTAACATTCACCCAAACTTATTCATTTACTTTCACATCAACAAATACGCCAATGTCAACAGATACATACACAGTAACCCAATCACCAACAGATACAGAAACAGACACACCAACTTATACTTTTACATTTACAGTAACGCCAACAAGGACACCAACTTTTACAGTAACAAATACACAAACCTTTACTTTTACATATACATTTACAGAGACTCATATAGGAACATCTACCTTAACATATACATTCACCGAGACACAGAGTTTTACACCAACGGATACAGAAACATCCACAGAGACATATACAGAAACCTCAACGCCAACAGATACATTAACATTTACATCTACTTTCACACCAACAGATATATACACAGATACAGAGACATATACAGAAACAGAAACACAAACACCAATTGATACAGGCACACCAACCAATACGCCAACAGGAACATATTTTACAGAAACACCGACAGACACAGGAACACCAACAGATACATCCACATATACATATACATTCACATCGACAACAACAAATACATTCACATATACACAAACATATACTCAAACTTACACATCGACAGAGACCCCCACAGGGACTCAACCACCGAGTTTTACGCCGACAGATACATTAACAGGTACAGAAACAATGACGCCGACAGAAACATACACAGGGATCCAGACGCCAACATTTACACCGACAGATACATATACATTTACGCAAACAAACACACAAACATATACACCAACAAATACTTTAACCTTTACAAGAACAAACACGCTGACAAACACATATACATTTACCCCGACAAACACAGCAACAAATACATGGACAGATACACTGACAAACACACCAACATATACATGGACATATACAGCTACCTTTACAAGAACAAACACACCGACAAATACATATACACCAACCTCAACATATACAGGGACAATAACAGAGACACCGACGCCGACAGAAGAAGTGGAGCAGGAGATAGAGGATGTGGTAATATATCCAAATCCGAATAATCCTGTTACAGATCCGATAAAGATAAGGTTTAAGATAACAAAAGAAGGAGAATATATAATATTCAGGTTATACACAGCAGCAGCAAGGTTAATAAAAGAGATAAAATTAACAAAAGGATTTGCAGACAGGTTATTAAAGCAGGGGATAAATGAGATAGAGATACCGAATAAATATTTTAGAAATCTTGCAAAAGGGACATATTATTATCTTTTAATAATAGAAGATAAGGATGGAATAGAGACAAGAGCAAAAATAGATAAATTAATTATTTTAAAATAAAAAAACAGTATTTATAATACTTATAAAATTTTTATTATATAAAAATTGGATTCCATAATATACATTAATATTAACACCAATAAAAAT
>QNCD01000154.1 GCA_003644385.1 Candidatus Omnitrophota bacterium | reverse complement strand
GTACATCAGTAAAGAAGTAAACAGGTATTAATTTGTTAAAGTCTGCAAGATACCAGATATATTGTGGTACTTCATTCTCTAAGGTTGTTTCAATCCATAACCATTTACCATTAGCTATTCTATCTGTCCTTCTAATAATAAATGCATGTCCGTATGGAGTACCTTTATAATCAATATAGTATCCTATACATCCATATTCTATTGCCTCTTTTGCTATTATATCATCTTTCCAACCTTCTTTAACCTTATAGATAGCACTAAGTAATAAAAATGTTGTATCTTCACAATCACCGTGCTTTTGATACCATGTTTCATTAGGTAATAACCAGAAATCTGATGTTTGAAATATTGGGTCATCGTATCTATATTTAATCTTGACATTTACTACATTCCATAGTTCTTTGATGTACATGTTGTAAAGTCCAATAATATTTGCTAATTTGATGAATTGTTGAATGTCATTATTATATAGATTTATTAATCTTTTCCATGCTTCCCAAGTAACACTTTCAGCACCATAACTATTAGGCTGTATGAAGTCAGTTAAGTACCAATCTCCCAAATCTATTTCTCTATGAGGTAATTTTACAACACGTTTATGTTTAGCTATATACATATTATCACCCACATACCAATATTTGATATTCAGTATGTATTTTAAATAAGGCTTTATTTGTATTGTTTTCAAAAACTTTAAGACCTGATTTATTATAGTTTGCAATGTAGGAAGCTAAGAGGATATAATGACTACTTGGTATTGAACTCATCATCCCAATTCCTTCCTTATATATTAGGTACATATTATCACCATCTTTTAAATTGTTCTTATAACAAATAGTTTATGCATGAAATTGTTTTATTGACATTGTAGTACCCCTTGAAGCTTTAACTTCAACATATTCCATGTCCGCTATTTTACCTTGGGTACCGAAGTATATAGCATCAACGAACTCAATCCTTAATTTAAGGGTATGCTCACCTGATGCTAAACTACGTGTAAACGTAAATTCGTAGGTACCGTAAGATGGTTGAACCTGTTCTTGTAACACTTCATCATCAAGAATAATGACAAACTTACACCACGCCATACGACTAGCATAATACCTAACGTATATGTCTCCACTACATTGTTGAATTATGTTAAATTTAAATATTAATTCGGCATAGTCTCCTGCCCAATATTGTCCTATCTTTCCTATAACCGAAGGATTTGACCATACAAGTAATGATGTTGATCTTGTAAATGACGCCCTTCCTTCAGCTACTGGGTCAGTAGAGAAGTCCTCAATATAATCATCAATTATTATATTTTCACATAATGTTAGTTTACCATTAACTAAACATATCATTGCATTATCAGGTGGGTAACCGCCGAAACTTTTAACGTTAGTACCATCTGGACTGTATCTCCATTGGTCTAAATCACCACGATACCAGATTTTTCCTGGCTCTAATGTTGGGTCTGATGATAATACTGGAAACTTTATTGAATCCTCAAGCACATCTACTGTATTCTTACCTACACTTAATTTACCTACTTTAATATATGGAATACCCTCCCTGATTAAATCTTTTATTAACCACCATGCAAATTTATTTTTTAATTTTCTAAACATCATTCTTTCACCTCCTCCAATTTAAACCTATACTTTTTACCATTGGGGGACAAAAGTACAATACCATATTTATCATCTTCTGTTATCTTCCATCCATTAGCTAATTCTATATCACCTACCCTAACCAATGATGATGCATATACATTGTTAGCATATATGTTGTTTATGTAGCCATTTCTCCATCTAAGTGTATCTTTTCCTAAGTCATAAGCGTTATTAGATGCTGGATATGTATGTCTACTATAGAGTATTTCATTTGGTATATCGAACTTAAATGCACCTAACTTATCAGAGTTTTCTATGTATAGTTTACACCCACTACCTCCCTGTATTGCGAGTACCTTATCACTTCCTCCAGTAAACTTTATGTAGTCCTTAACATTTATTATATCGTTATTGTTCATATCAAGTGTTCCATATACTATTAATTTTCCTCTTTCAGGATTTGGTATTATTAATGTCTTCCATACTTGTTTTAACATCCATAATGCATACCCTATCGGTACAGCTCTATAATCTGAGATGTAACCTGCTGATACTGCATCATCACCTATTAACTTCCATCCAGTACTTGTTCCACCAGCACTTGATGGGTCTTCATCTTGATGAGGTCTTATATACACTTCAATCTTATCAGCACCACCAATTTCCTCGAATAATGCGACAACTAAATGCCATCCTTTGTTTAAGTAGATACCGTTGGGATGTAGTGTTGTTCTATGACAGGGTTCGTTTGAACCATCACCATCAACATCACAGAATTTACTACATACTGAATTGAAACTGGTCTTATACCAAGTACTCATAACTCCATGACCACCAAGCCATGCAGTAGCTAAAATACCATCCACAAATACTGCTGATGCATCATCACTATTTACACCGAAGTCATAGTATCCGTCATTAGCGATATATATCATAACAGCATAAACGGCAGTATAATAATCATCATTAAATGAGTGATTAAGGTTGTTTATTATTGTACCAGTCTGCACATTATTTAGGTACTTGAACAGGAATCTGTATAGGAAGTCATGTAATTCTGTAGGGTGAGAACCTTCCGAATGTTTTATCTTATATGCATAGATACCTCTCTTAAGATATTCAGCATTATTAGGAAACATTACTGAATCATAAATATGTAAGTTCTTCCATTTATAATTTTCATTCCCTAAATCAATAGCATTATTTGACAATGGTCTTAATACTTTTCCTACTTTTATTTCTGAATCTATTTGTAATGCTGGTGAACCACCATAGTAGAAGTTGTGCCTGAATGCTCCACCAG
>QNCD01000153.1 GCA_003644385.1 Candidatus Omnitrophota bacterium | reverse complement strand
GCCTGATCCCGGTTTATATTATTGTGGGCTTAAGCGCTTATTTTTATACCCAAGAGAAAGATAGCAAAAAAAACCTCAGAAATTCTTTATTTTCTGATATGCGCAAGCTTTTTGCCAATAAAAATCTGATTATTGTCGGCCTTTTTATTTTTCTCTATAAATTTTCTCCCTCTTTTGGTACGCCGCTTTTTTTTATTCAAAGAGATGTATTCAAGTGGGGTAAGATCTGGATCGGAACATTAAACACTATCAGCACTCTCTTCGGCGTCGCCGGAGCCGTACTTTATTATAAATTCAGCCAGAAAATAAATATAAAAAAGTGGCTGTTTTATTCTGTATTTTTAGGGGCGCTAACTACTTTGAGCTATCTTTATTATAAGCCGGTTACTGCGGTGGTTTACGATATCATTTATAGTTTAGTGGGAATGTTTATCTTTTTGATGGTTATGGATTTTATGGCCAGAAATACCGTAAAAGGCCTTGAGTCAACTTCTTTTGCTCTACTTTGCAGCATGAGTAATCTCGCCTTAGTCAGCAGCAATTTATCAGGGGCGTTTCTCTTACCCAAGATTGGTTTAAAGCCGCTGATTATTATATCCTCGCTGGCAAGCTTTTTATGCTTGTTTTTAATTAACAAAATAGAATAAGATTATAAGTTATTAGGGCGGGTTGTTTGCATTTGGAAAAGGATAGGGGTGAGGGCGGGGTAAACCTAATACCCAGCCCTACTACCCTTTCCAACAACCAAATACCGACCCTAACGACCAAGAGTATAATAACAACTGTTAAATTAATTCTTGAATGAATCGGGCTATCGTAGTATAATTTTGTGGTCATGTTTAAAATATTAGAGCCTTATCTGTTAGCTTTTATACCTATATTTGTGGCGGTGGATGCCATAGGCAATATTCCTTTATTTATCTCTTTGGTAGAGGGGGTTGGGAAAAAACAAAGAAAGAGGATTGTTGCCGAATCAGTCACTACTGCCACAGCGGTGGCAGTTTTATTCATGTTCATCGGCAGGTGGGTATTTAAATTGATCGGGATTACTATTTATGATTTTCAGATCGCAGGCGGCCTGCTTTTGTTTATTATCTCTTTACGCCTTTTGTTGCCGGGTGCTTATAAATCTCTTATGGCATTCGGCCACACAAGCGATGTAGGTGTTTTTCCTCTAGGCACCCCATTAATAACCGGGCCGGCAGTGTTAACCACTACTTTGATTACTTTAAATAGTTATGGCATTGCTCCTACTTTTGTTTCCTTGGCAATAAATATGTTTATCGTTTGGTTTGCGCTTACCCGCGCCGAGAGGATAATGAAGGTATTCGGCCTGGGCGGTACTCGTGCATTTTCTAAAATTATGTATATCCTGCTTGCGGCTATCGGAGTGATGATGGTCAGGCTTGGATTAATGGGGATATTTTCTAAATGACCAGTAATGTAGTTACATTTATCATGGCCGGGGGTAAGGGAGAGAGATTATTTCCGCTTACCCGCGATCGCACAAAACCCGCTGTTCCCTTTGGCGGTATTTACCGTATTATTGATTTTACTTTGAGCAATTGCATTAATTCCGGGCTGCGACATATTTACATATTAACCCAGTATAAATCAGAATCCTTGCAGCAGCATATCCGTTTAGGCTGGAATATTCTGCCTTCAGAGTTAAACCAGTATATTGAGTTGCTTCCGGCGCAGCAAAGAATAGGCGAGAGCTGGTATCTGGGCACAGCCGACGCTATTTATCAAAATCTCTATACTGTTGAAAGCGAAAAGACCAGCGAGGTATTAATACTCGCCGGAGATCATGTCTATAAAATGAATTATTATAATATGATTGATTTTCATAGAGAGAAACAGGCAGACTTAACGGTCGGGGTGGTAGAATTAGATAAAAGCGAATCAAAGCGCCTGGGCGTGGTTGAGGTGGATAAAAAGGGAAATGTCATAGGCTTCCAGGAGAAACCCGAACAGCCTAAAACCATAATTGGTAAACCCGATAAAATTTACGGCTCAATGGGGATTTATGTTTTTAAACAAAAGGCGATGATAGATGAATTAAGGGAGGATGCTAAAAATAGCGGTTCCTGCCATGATTTCGGCAAAGATATAATTCCTCAAATGGTCAAAAAAAGATTTAAAGTAACTGCTTTTAATTTTGAAGACGAAAATAAGCGCCAGGCGCAGTATTGGCGAGATATAGGGACAGTGGATGCTTATTATGAAGCAAATATGGACTTAGTAAAAGAAAACCCGGTTTTTGATCTTTACGACACGAATTGGCCGATCCGCACCTACCAGGAGCAGTTTCCGCCGGCAAAAACAGTATTTGCCGGTAAAGAAATTACCGGGCAGGTTGGCCTGATTTTGAATTCTTTGGTTTCCGGAGGCTGTATTGTCGGCGGAGGAAGGGTGCAGAATTCCCTCCTTTCGCCAAACGTAAGGATTTCCAGTTTTGCCCAAGTAGACGATTCCATAATTATGGAAGGGGTAACTGTAGGAAAACATGCCCGGATAAGAAAAGCTATTATTGATAAAGATGTTAATATACCGGACAGGACGATCATTGGTTATGACTCTCAGGAGGATAAAAAACACTTCCATCTTACTGAATCCGGTATTGTGGTAGTGGCAAAGAAGACCAGGATTTAAAATATGCAGCTCCGTAAGGCAGCGATAAGAGATATTAAACAAATACACGGCTTAATTAATGTTTTTGCCAGGCAGGATTTAATGCTCGGCCGTTCGTTTAATGAATTGTACGAGAATATAAGAGATTTTTGGGTAATAGAGGCTAATAAAAAAATTCTGGGCTGTTGCGCCCTGCATGTCTCTTGGGAGACCCTGGTTGAAATAAAATCCCTGGCGGTTGAGAAAAGCAATCAATGCAAAGGCATAGGCACAAAGTT
>QNCD01000152.1 GCA_003644385.1 Candidatus Omnitrophota bacterium | reverse complement strand
TTGTCGCAGCAATAGTATTTATTACCAATAAGGATAGGTTTTTTCCTTCAGGCCCTAAGCTTGAAAATTCTTTTGTTGCCATAATAGCTAAGCCTATCGCGACACCTGCCTGTGAAAGTATTCCCAAGCCTAAATATTTTCGTATTACTGGTTCTGCTTTTGCTATGGATGCGCCTAAATACGCTCCGCTCATTAATCCGAAACTTCTGCATAGAATATATAAGGCTCCGAGTACTCCCATTGCTGGTAATAAGCTTATTTGAAGGTGTGCCCCGGCTAAAACGAAAAATATTATGTAGATAGGCATGGAAATAGAATTTACCGCTTCAACGGAACGGCGATTAGCCAATAGATATGTATTACCAAATACCATGCCCAGGCTTAAATTTGCCAGAATAAGCGAAAAATGAAAGTAATTAGCTAAACCAGCACATATCATGGTAGCTGCAAGAGTGAGGGCTAAGGTTTCCTGGTTGGGGCGGATTTTACGCATTGTATAGCCTGTTATAAGACCTAAGATACTACCTAAAACTATAGCCCCGGCTATTTCAATAACCGGACCCTTTAGGATGTGGAGGATGGAAACGGATGAGCCGACTATAGAGATTTTAGCCAAAGCTGCCGCAAAAGCATAAATCATAATTGCAAGGCCGTCATCTAAACCCACTACCGCATAGAGCATATTAGTTAAAGGCCCTTTTGCTTTATATTCCTGCAATACAACAGCAGTGCCTGCAGGAGCACTGGCCGGAGCCATGGCTCCGAACACTAAAGCCAAATATATTTTGCCGGTAAGAAGATAGACACCGGTAAATACTACTAAAAAGGCACCGAATGATTCAGCTAAAATAATTGTTACAATTCCTTTGCCCATTCGTCGCAAAACACTCATTCTCATTTCGCTTCCGATAACAAAGGCAACTAATGCTAACGCAAGGTCATTTAATATACCTAAATTATTTAGGGTGGTTAAACTCAGTATTTTTAGAAAAGAAGGCCCGCATATTAAACCCGCAAGAAGGTAACCGACTACTGACGGCAGCCTAAGCCGCTTTGTTATTTTCCCGCCGCCGAACCCAAAAAGAATCATGAGTCCAATAAAAGTCAATATATCCATAGTATGTCCAGACATTTAATTACCTCTTAAACAAATTTAAGACTGTTTCTTCGTTTTCAGCCATTAAAAGTTCTTTTTGAAAGCTGTCCTTATTTAAAAGCCTTGTTAGGTGTGCTAATATCTGCAAATATTCATTCAGCCCTTTGCTTTTGGGGGTACCCATAACAGCAATGAATTGTGCTGGCTTTTTGTCGATAGAATTAAAATCAACCCCTTTTTTAGACCTTCCAAAGGCAATAATGAAATTATCTACTGCGTCGGTACGGGCATGAGGTATGGCGACAGAATTGCCGATTCCTGTTGTGCTCAATCTTTCGCGTTCGAATATGTCTTTTATGAATTTGTCATAATCGCTAAGCTTATCGGATTTTTTTAATGTGTACGCAATCTCCTTAATGACGTCATTTTTAGTATTGGATTTGATATCCAAGAGAATATTTTCTTTAGTTAAAAACTTAGCTATTTGCATTTTTTTATCACCTTCCTTGGTTTTTGTAGTTTCCATTTCAATCGATTTTATATAGTGAAACGGTAAGGTGCAGATAAAGCCCTTATCATTAATAGTAAGTTTTTCCAGGAGCAGGTTTTTATTGACAAGATTGAGAAACTGTTCAGTTTCGCTTTCACCTTTTGTCGCGGCAACAAAAGCTTTGTTGTAAGTATTTAATATTTTACCGGTCGAATATATGAAATTTAAGCTACTTCCTATCAATCGTGATCCGATATTTTTTTCGGAAATTATATTGGCATTGAGTATACCTTCTTTTTTAGCCAACCGCATAAGAATTTCTAGATAAGTTTGATTATTATGCATAATAATTACAAGCATTTTTTCCTCCGATTTAACATTTTGTTTAAATTTATAAATAGCGATACAATTTTGTTAAACCAGCGTGGGGGGGTGAATGGTTAAACGAAGCAGGTTTTAGAATAATAAAGTAGAAGTAGCCAAGGAGCTGAACCGTAGAAGAAGAGAATCCTGCAACCAAGCAAGGTTTTAGGGCTGCCCAGGGTAAGATATTTTTAAGACAATAAACACTATCAGTGTTTTTGTTTACCTTTAAGGCTTCTTCCCGATTTGATAGGTTTTCAGATTTAAATTCATAGTCGAAAAGAGGGTGTGCATGCGTACAGAACTGGAAACAGCAGCAAATCAGTAACACCACTCCAACTAATATATTTTTTTGCTTCATGGCTTTATATTTTCCAGCGTTTTTGCTTATACCTATATAACATATTTAGTGGAAAAAGCAAGTAATTATTTATGGAAGGTAACGCAAGCGAAAATGTGTAAGTTCTCATAAGCTGCGATTCTCCAGTTGATTGAACTTCTTAAAAGGGTGCTCCTGCCAGTGTTTATTCAAATGGTTAAAAACCGCAAACATTATCCGGTCGCAGCTTGCCGGATTGCTGAAACAGCTCATTGTGCGTATCCTGCGTCTGACTTCTCTGAAGGCGCGTTCTATAGCATTGGTTGTACGTATTTTCTTGCGGTGTTTCTCAGGGAAGTCAAAAAATCTTAACATATATTCCAGGTCCTTGTCTAGGCATCTTACTGCTTCCTGAGAGATTTTTTGCCATTTGCGCTTCCATGTTTTGAATTGGGTTACGGCAGCCTGCCTTGATTGAGCATTATATATAAGAGCAGCTTCCTTAGAACACTCTTTTTGTCGTTTACGCGGTAAGTAACCCGCGACATTTCTTAGCTTATGGGCCCAGCAGCGCTGAATTGGGATAAATGGGTATACCTCATCTAAAGCTGCTAATAATCCCTTTTGGCCGTCAACTGTAATCAG
>QNCD01000151.1 GCA_003644385.1 Candidatus Omnitrophota bacterium | reverse complement strand
GTAAAATCCAAAGAAGAATAATTATTATCGGGAATGATCACGTCGCTGTCGTCGTAAACATTCTCGTTATATTCCAAAGCCGATATCTGGACTTCGTCTTTACCTTCCCTCTGGATAGAAACGACCCGGAAGTCCTTTTTGACCTTGTTCGTTTCGCCGATCGCGTATACATCGAAGGCCTGCGGCGCTGAAGAAAACGCCGTACATTCCACCTCCGTATAACTTCCTGCAGGAGATGTGATAGGCCGTTCTTCTATTGTGTCGTCGGAAAATCTCACCTGAATCTTATAGGACTTGCCGTCTTCAATTTCCATTGTCCGGTCCAGCTTTACCAGCGTGGTTGTAGAACCTGCCTGAACCCTGCCCGAAAAACCCCACTGCGGCACATCATGCGAAACCGAAATAATATCCCCTGCCTGGCAGGCAACCGCGTCAATCCCGGCTTTGAATTGGAAATTTTAATGCAATAATACCCATAAGTTTTACTTAAAAATTACCCATTTATTTTATTAGGGAAAGGAGAAATAAGGTAAATACATCCCAAAAGACGGAGGTATAAAATGATAAAACAGAAGGAATGGGTAATAATGAGGAATTTATTTAGAAAAGGACTGAACAAGACAGCAATAGCAAGATATTTGGGAATAAGCCGAAAAACAGTAGCAAGCAATCTAAAAAAGACAACAACACCGAAATATAGACGTAAAACATCAGCGAGTATATTAGATAAGTATAAACCGTATATAAAATCGCAGCTTGAAAAATATGACATAACAGCCAGTAAGCTATATGAACAAATACAAAGGCAGGGCTATGAAGGCAAATACGTATTATTGGCTAATTTTGTAAGATCAGAGAAGAAAGATTTAAAAAACAAAGCAATTCTTCGTTTTGAAACATTACCTGGGGAGCAGTCACAGGTAGACTGGGGATATTTTGGAGAGTTTTACGATCAAGAGCAGAAGAAATTGATATCCTTGCACTGTTTTTTCATGATTTTAGGATATTCAAGGATGTTATATATTGAGTTTTTCCAAAGAGCTAATCTCACAAACTTTTTAAAAGGCCATAATCATGCTTTTAAATACTTTGGTGGTTATACAAAAGAACTGCTCTATGATAATTTAAAATCAGTAGTAATAAAACGTAAGCTAAGAGCAAAAGAATCTGAGTTTAATAAAAAGTTTATGGATTATGCCGGATACTACGGATTTAAGCCAATTCTTTGCAGGCCGTATAAACCCAACACCAAAGGCAAGGTTGAGAATTCGGTATTATATGCGAAGAAAAACTTTTTTACTGGAGAAGAATTCATATCTTTAAAGCAAATCAATAAAAAAGCTTGCCAGTGGCTGGAAAAAATAAACAACAGAATTCATAGTACAACTAAACAAAGGCCGAGACAACGCCTAGATAGAGAGAACCTCATATCCATAACCAACAAGAATCTATATGATACAAGTATAATAAGCTACAGGCGTGTATTTAATGACTGTCATTTCAGCTACAAAGCCAACTTTTATTCAGCGCCTTATAAGTATGCCGGTAAAGAAGTTTTGGTACACCAACAGGAAAATGAAACAATAATAGTTAAATACAGAGGCCGAATTATAGCCGAGCACAGTTTAAATAGCAAAGATAAAGGCAGATATATTACCGATTCTTCTCATTTAGCAGGATTAAAAGCTTTAAGGATGCCTCATCCGCTTAAGAGGCCTAAAAAAGAAAATTTGAGAAGCAAACCGAAAGAAGAAATATTAACTGTATCAATGATTTTAGGCAAACAGGAAGATATTGAACCAATTCAAGAAAGAGATTTAGCATTATATGAGGAGGCAGCTTAAAATGAATAATAATACGTTAATATATGAACGCTTATATACAAATTTAGAACGACTAAAATTGACAAAAATATCTCAAATATTAGATAACTACTTAGAAAGAGCCAATAAAGAAAAAACTTCAATAATAGAAGCCTTGGATTATCTTATTGAAACAGAACGAATCAATAAAGATGAAACCTCATTAATTATGAGGACAAACGTTGCCGGATTTCCTTATAGAAAAACCTTAGAGCAATTTGATTTTACTTTTCAGCCCTCAATTGACATAAAGGTAATAAATGAATTAAAAACAGTAAGATTTATCCATAATAAAGAGAATGTGATTTTATTAGGTCCTCCTGGGGTAGGGAAAACTCATCTAGCCATAGGCCTTGCCATAGAAGTCTTAAGAAATAAGTTTTCTACTTACTATATAAACTGCCACCAGTTAATCACACAATTAAATAAAGCTCAATATGAGAATAACTTAACAACAAAGTTAAAAACATTGAGCAAATATAAATTACTGGTTATAGACGAAATAGGTTATTTACCTTTTGACAAACAAGGAGCTAACTTATTTTTTCAATTAATCTCTAAAAGATATGAAAAGAACTCAATAATTTTAACTTCAAACAAAAGCTTCTCAGATTGGGGTGAGATATTCGGTGATAATGTCATAGCCTCAGCTATATTAGACCGCCTATTGCACCATTGTACTGTTATAAACATAAAAGGAGAAAGTTACAGGCTTAAAGACCGCAAAAGGACATTTGCAAAAATAGCAGGTGATAGAAAATAATTTTTTTGTAAAAAATGAGTAATTTTCAATTGTAATAAATGGGTAATTTTAGAAAAAAATTGACATCATGTATTTCGCGGTTTTATCCGTTGCGGTGAGTGCGATGGAATGATTACCTCGGAAATGCAAAAACAACGCTACATCTATTACCGCTGCACTAAAAAACGAGGTAAGTGCAGCCAGCCTTACCTGCGCGAAGATCTCCTAACGCAAAAAATAAACCAAGCTATAGAAAGCGTGGCCATTGGCAAGGAACTGCAAGATTTTCTGCTGGCTAAAATTACTCAGGAAGCCTCAAGCAGCAACCCTCCCCCTACTTCCGCTCTCAAGCATAGAATTGC
>QNCD01000150.1 GCA_003644385.1 Candidatus Omnitrophota bacterium | reverse complement strand
GAATAAATGAAACGCCTTAAAAAATTAGTAAAATAAAAAGAAAAACAAAATTTTCAAATTTTTTCCAGAAAAAAGTGAAGGTTCCCATTGTTAGATAAAAAGAAAAACAAAAAGAAACAAGGTTAATTTTCCAGTGGAAACGAAGGGGTGGCATTTCACAAAAAAATGAAGAGAAAAAACGAATAAAGGAGAAAAAAGTTTCAAAAGAACAAAAATGTTCATTATACTTCACTAACATATTTACGCTCATACTGCTATCATTCAACTGATCTGTTAAATAAAAGAGACGAATAGTCCCCAAAAATATTTTGATTGATCTAAGAAAAGAGGGACACCCTTATTTTTCCAGTGGAGGAAACTTCAAAGAGTTAACTTTAAGATATTTAAAGAAAAATGTTTTATTATATATCTGTTTATAAATTAAATTTTTGAGAAGCAGAATTATTTTTCTCCAGTTGAAAATAAGGGGTGTAGGAGGATGTCAATGTGATTTGTTTTATTATCAATTTTTTTGTAGAGTAGATTTTATCTATTGATCTCTTACAGTGAGCTTACTACTTCAAGTTATTCATCAAGACCAGAGGATCATAGATGAACAAACAAAGCGAAATACTAGAAGATGTCTTTAACAACTTCCTAGGAGAATCCAGGATCTTCAAAAATAGAGAAGCCTTGAGACATGATTACATTCCAGATTACCTTCCTCATAGAGAAGAAGAAATTCGAATACTTGGACAGATCCTGGGACCATCACTTAGAGGAACACTCTGCTCTAACGTTCTCATCTATGGAAAAACAGGTACGGGAAAAACAGCAGTCACTAAATTTGTTCTTAAACATTTAGCTGTAAAGGCGGATGAAATAAAGTCGCCGCTTAAAGTCTCCTTTGTAAATTGTAGACTTGTCGGAACCGAATATAGAATTCTTTCAGCATTATGCTCCAGTATTGATGTTAAAGTACCATTCACGGGGCTTGCATTAGGAGAAGTCTTTGATAGATTTAAATCAGCCCTAAACTCAAAGAAAAGTATTCTTATAGTTGCTTTGGATGAAATTGATGCACTCATAAAAGCCAGAGGAGATATTCTACTTTATGAACTCACTAGAATAAATGAAAACCTAAATCAAAGCAAAGTTTCAATACTAGGAATATCCAACGATCTTCGATTCAAAGACATGCTTGATCCAAGAGTTCTCAGCACATTAAGTGAAGAAGAAATCGTTTTCAAACCCTACAATGCAGAAGAACTTCAAGATATATTGAAGCAACGTTCCAAAATAGCGTTTAAAAAAGGCGTCTCATTTGACACGGCTATAAAATTATGCTCAGCCATTGCTGCCGCAGAGCATGGAGACGCAAGAAGAGCTTTAGATCTTCTTCGCGTAGCCGCTGAATTAGCTGAAAGGGAGGGTAAAAAAATAATCTCAGAGGATCATGTGTACCAAGCGCAGAAAAGAATTGAACATGACCGGGTTGTTGAGACCATGAAAAGCCTTCCTATGCATTCTAAGGTTGTTCTTTTAAGTATCTTTCTTCTCTCAAAATCTAAGGCCAAGGGATTCATAACGGGGGACATCTACAACGTGTATTGCGAATTATGTGAAGAGATGGGTATTAGCCCGCTTACACAGAGAAGAGTCAGCGGATTAATAAATGAACTTGATATTATCGGTCTTGTCAACTCGCGAGTTGTAAGTCTAGGCAGATATGGCAGGTCGAAGAAGACTACTCTTGGAATACCTTTCAAAGTGATAAAAGAAGCTCTTTTAGAAGATGAAAGAATGCGGAGCATGATAACCTACGCTCCTAGATGCTTAAGTTCTGTACGTTGATATCCAATAGAAACATCTATCCTTATCGTATAGTTGAGGCAAAATCTAACGGAAATATGTTAAAGTTTTTCAGATCTATTATGGGTGCTATGCCGGGATTAGGAGTATGCCCCATCTCCCTTTGATATTCTGTTTGCTCCTGCCATGCTCCTGAATTCACAATCATTGTCCCCCTATAGGAGCTGTAACTCATCATATGAACATGCCCAGCGTGAAAAATATCTGGCCTCTCCTCGATAACCAAATGATCCATAGGTTCTGATGCTATGAGGGTTCTTGATCCATAAATAGGCGCCAAATGTCTGCATTGAAGAAGAAACTTCATAGCTTCATCTGGTTTTTCAAAACTCATTCCCGGAACAGTTGATATTACGTCATCTAAACTTCGGCCATGCATAATTAGGACTTTAACTCCATGGAGACTAAGTATGCATGGATTACCTAAGAGATGGATCTCTCTATCTTCGTAAAGGGGCTCAGCGTACTCCTTTGGTATAGAAGGCTGAGGTAAGGCTCTTCTACACGCATCATGATTTCCAGGTATTAAAAATATCTCTATATACTCTGGAATCTTCTCTATTATCTCAGCGGCGGCCTTATATTGCTGATAGATATCATCTATTTCCAGCTCTTCTATCTGCTTTGGGTATATCCCAACGCCGTCAACAATATCCCCCGCTATGATGATATACTTCACGTGAGATGCTATTTCCCTTAAGTGACTATTCCCAATCTTGCCCTTCAGCCATAGAATAAAACGTTTAAAGGAATCTTTCATAAACATCTTACTTCCAACATGCATATCCGATAAAAGTGCAGCATAAACCGGCAGTTCAGCCCTACTCGGCTTTCTCAACGGCAGATCAGGGTATATTATATCCTCAGCAATTAGAAGATCCCCGCTTCCCTTAACAGCGCAAATACAAATCACCTGATCCAGCACTAATCTCTGCCCTTTCCGGTAGAGCTCCAGATTCTGTGACGGTACAAAGACTGTAGCATCCGCTTCCAGATCCTCAACGTGTAAGAAAATGCCATTTGAAGATTCGCGTTTCTCCATCAACATACACGTAAATTTCACTCTAGAGTTAGAGGGAGCTCTCAGCGCTTGGAGAATGGTTCCAGAATCCCTTGAATCTATTCTGCTTTTCAATATTTTTTGAATTCTCCG
>QNCD01000149.1 GCA_003644385.1 Candidatus Omnitrophota bacterium | reverse complement strand
GAGTATGAAGAATGTGAGGCTAGAGTTGGTAAGTGGTTTTGCCGGGAGCCTGGTTAATAAGGTTGTTATTGGCCTGATTACCTTTTATGGCGGTTACCAGGTGATAAAGGGACGAATGACACTGGGGAGTTTAACTGCTATAATGATGTATATAGGTCAGTTAATTGGCCTACAGTATAGTTTTGCGAGGTTCTTTCAAAATATAGCGCTTGGGCTTGTTTCTTGTCAACGCGTGGATGAGATTTTAGATAAAAGGACGAAAATAGTTGAGGCTAAGCAAGCCAAGGCTGTAGTATTTAGAAGGGGGCAGATACAGTTTAGGAATGTCAGTTTTGGATACAAACAAAGAGAACCTATATTATCCGGTATTAATTTCGATATAGGAGGCGGTTTACACATTGCTCTGGTAGGGTCATCAGGATGCGGGAAGACAACAATATTAAACCTAATATTAAGGCTATATGAGGTCTGGTCAGGCGAGATAAGAATTGATGGGCACAATATAAAAGATTTGAGGTTTAGTTCCTTAAGAGGGCAAATCGGCATAGCTTTGCAGGAGCCGTTTTTATGGAACGATACTATAGAAAATAATATAAGATATGCAAGAGAAGATGCTGGAACTAGAGAAATAACCGAGATTGCACAGCTTACAGGCGTGGATGATTTTGTTAAAGACCTGCCTGGAGGATACAACACAATTATTGGTGAGAATGCCTGCAAAATTTCTGAAGGCCAGAAACAAAAGATAGCCATTGCCAGGGCATTGATAAAGGAACCAAAGATTCTTATTCTTGACGAAGCAATGTCTTCAATGGATCCCCAGAGTGAAGAGAAGATAATAAAAAATATAAAAGATAATTTCAAAGACATCACTCTAATTATTATTTCTCATCGGTTATCTACGGTAATGAGCGCAGAATTAGTATATTTTTTAACTAAAGAAGGAAATATAATTGTTGATACTGCGCAGAATTTTCTACAAAGAGATAGAGACTTCTCTAGGTTGTTTTCCCATCAAGGTGAATTGTCTCTATTTTCCGAATAGAAACCATTACCTATTGGCGCAACCTTGGCAGAAAAATAGAAACAAAGAAGTAGCGAAAGAAAAATGTCAAATCATTATCATATCCTATGCCTTTAGCCGTACCCTTTATATTGTATTGGAAATAGATAATCCCGGGGATATATCTTCATTAATGGCTGATCTTCACTATTCCTATTAAGGCTAATATCGTCTTAGAAAGCCAAGAATACCACTATAGTAGTGCGCGTTTTATTGCTTGGACAGAGTCGATGGCTTGACTGTAGAAGACCCTTTTTAAATGGTCGGCATATTCCACGAAGAAGAGGTAGAGTGACCAAAATATTTGTTTTGTAACTTATTATTAGTGATATAATTATACAAAACGTCTTGTTTTCTTTATGGATTAAAAACAAGTTGACGTCTGCAAAAATATTGCTATATTATTATCAGATTGTAACTTAACAAAAACATATTATACGGGGTAGGATAATGAAAGAGATTAAGTTTCAAGGAAGGGTTTTGTTAACCGTGGCAATCTGTTGGCTGACAGGATATTGGATAATACTTGTTCTTAACCTAGTAGCTATTCCCTTAACCACCGAACAAATAAGAATATTGCTTATTGCTGTAGGGACAAACTGTATTCCATTTTTAGCCCTCTTTTTAGGGATATGTAAAAGAATGTTTATACCTTTGCAGGCATTCTGCGATAAGCAAGAGCAGGCCCAGGAAATGGATGAGAATTTTCTTATAGACATCCAGGCTTATGTGATAACCTTGCCCTTGAAGATGGCTCTGCTATGCTGGCTTACTTGTGCTATACCTGGTGCTATAGTATTATGGAGCTTGTTGAAGATTGGCTATCTTTGGCCGTTGTATGCAGTCTGTTTTGCTATCCAGACCTTCGGGGTTACTTATGTTGGAGGTTCAATGATGGTCTTTCATTTTGGCAGGATGTCTTTGACTGAAGTGGCTGAGTTAATTAGTGCCAGAGCAGGGTATGTCAAGACAGAAAGAAGGCTCCCTAAAATAACCATCTTTTCCAAGATGATGGTTACTTTTACTGCCTTGGCAGTTATGGTTGCCCTTTTTGCCGGTTTAACTGGTTATTGCCGAAGCCTGCAGATACTGGAAAGGCAACTTAAAAGCCAGGCAGAGCAGATGCTTTCTGATGCTAAAAAAAAGATACGGCTACTTCCAGCTCAGGTTTTTGATGAAGGCTCCTCACCATCGATGCGAGACATTATCAGGGCAACACGATTAGGTGATAGCGGTTATAGCTTTTTAGTGAATAGGAGAGGTCAGATAATTACTCACAGCGACGAAACAAAGGCCTCTGGTGTTATAAAGGATGAATTTAGCAAAGAAATCTCTGAAGCCATACTTAAAGGAAAACCAGGTTCTTTAAAGGATATAAAATCTAACCGCATGTTTGTCTATGTTCCCTATAAAGAGACGGTAATTGTTACTGCCTTTACTCTTGATGACTTTGTAAAAATTACCCTCTTGCTGAGGAATATGGTTATCTTGGCTATATGTTTACTCCCCTTCCTTAATGGTTTGGTAGCCTTCCCTGCGCTTTCAGCTTTAGTTATGACTGCCCATCGGGTAGTAGAAGGCTCAAAAAGGGTTGCTCTGGGAGATTTAACTAGGAAGGTTTCTTTTACTGCCGGGGATGAGATTGGAGAGGTGGCTAAGTGGTTCAATATCTTTGTTGTGGGTATTAGTAATATCATTAGACGGGTAAGCCTTGCTGCAGACAAGGTCTCCAGCTCCTCCCAGGCCCTCTCCTCCTCAGCCCAACAGATGAATGCAACCACTGTTGAAATATCCTCCACCATCCAGCAAATCTCCAAGGGGACAACCACCCAATCCCAAAGGGTAGAGGAAACCCGCAAGCTAATGCAGGAGATGACAGGAGGAGTCAAGCAGGTAGTCAGCAATGTTCAAGCCGGAGCCAAAGGCTCAGAAGAGGCAGTCAAGAGG
>QNCD01000148.1 GCA_003644385.1 Candidatus Omnitrophota bacterium | reverse complement strand
CGAAGGAGGAAAGAAGAATCTCGCTGACCAGGGCAAAAGACAATAACGCCAGCGTAATAAAAATAATATAACATCCAAATTTTCCAAAATAAGCGCTAATAAAATTTGAGGACACAGAACCCAGTAATCCGGCGCGGTAAAATCTTATTGATTCGCTGTGCATAGCAATGTTGCCGGTAAGAGAACTAACGGAAATCAATAAAAGCAGCGCACCAATTAACCTGGCAGGACGCAAATGAGGTTTTTGCTGGCGGAAATAGTTTGCGCCCAGAAATAAGATAAAAAAGGGAATAAAAAAAGAGGAAATCCTGCCAAAAAGAAATACCAGGATTCCGCCTAAATAAGCTCCGAATACGCCGAGTAAATTATCCGGGGGGACTTTAGGGTGAGAGGTATAGAATATTAAATCAAGCCTTTCAAATCTGATCAGGCTTGTTAAAATAATGATTCCCAGAGCGGTAAAAATAATGCCCTTGATCTCATTTATTCTTCTTTCCTTCATGATTATCTATCTTTTCAGCCTGTTTCTTGCTTAAATTAATACGGCCCAATTCGTCTATCCCGACTACCTTAACCGGAAATTCATCTCCTATTTTTACCTCGTTTTCTACTTCCTTGACAAAATGATCCGCAAGTTCAGAAACATGCACTAAACCTTCTTTATTAGGTGCTATTTCGCAAAAAGCGCCGAATGACATTATCCGTTTCACCTTGGCGTTATAAATGCGGCCCACTTCAATATCTTCAGTAAGAGCCTTTACCATCTCAATCGCTTCTTTAGATTTATCCGCATCCGCCGAACCTATCAATACGCTGCCGTCA
This sequence comes from Candidatus Omnitrophota bacterium, assembly GCA_003644385.1. Lineage (GTDB taxonomy): Bacteria > Omnitrophota > Gorgyraeia > Gygaellales > Profunditerraquicolaceae > B70-G16. The sequence goes on along the minus strand of QNCD01000148.1, from coordinate 2,250 downwards.
TCTTGAATATCTATACTGACTCCGGTAGTAGAAATGATTTTCTTAATGGTTTTGCCTCCGGGCCCGATTAAAGCGCCTATCTTCTCAGGATTAACCCTGATTATTTCTATGCGCGGGGCATAAGAAGATAACTCTTCCCGCGGCTCTTTTATCGCCTCCTGCATTTTAGCCAAAACAACTCCTCTGGCTTCTTTCGCTTGATCAATACAACGCGATAATAAATCCAAGTCAATTCCGTCAATTTTTAAATCCATTTGCACCGCGGTGATGCCGTTTTTTGTGCCGGCAACTTTAAAATCCATATCACCAAAATGATCTTCCAGGCCGCTGATATCAGTCAAAACTATAGCCTTATTGCCTTCTTTTACTAAGCCTAAAGCAATACCGCCGACTGCTTCTTTTACCGGAACGCCTGCATCCATCAATGATAAAGTAGCAGCGCACACTGTCGCCATACTGGAAGAACCGTTTGATTCTAAAATTTCCGAAACTACTCTTATAGTATAAGGAAATTGTTCTTTTGAAGGCATCACTGCCATTAATGACCTTTCCGCAAGCGCGCCATGGCCTATTTCTCTGCGGCCCGGGCCGCGTACCGGCTTAGTCTCACCCACGCTAAAAGGAGGAAAACTGTAGTGCAACATAAAAGATTTATACTTTTCTCCTTCCAGCGCCTCAATAAGCTGCTCGTCTTCTCCGGTACCCAGCGTAGTAACTGCCAAACTCTGAGTCTGGCCACGGCTAAACAGGCTTGAACCATGGGTGCGGGGCAAAACAGAAACTTCACAGTTAAGCGGCCGGATATCTTTAAAGCCGCGGCCGTCAATGCGCATGTTTTTTACTAAAATAAACTGCCTTACCTGCTTCTTTTCCGTTTCCACCAAAGCTGCTTTTATATCTTCGGCGAGGTAGCCCTCGGGAGTTAACTCTGCTTCTAAGTCTTTAAATAATAAATTAACTCCTTCTTCGCGCTCCTCCTTTTTGCTTAATTTATAAATCTCTTTTAACTTTTCGCCTGCCTTCAGTTCTACCTTTTTTTGTAAAGAAGGTTCGATTTTTTTTAAGTCGATATTAATTTTTTCTTTACCATATTTCTTAATGAATTCATCCTGAAAAACGAATATATCCTGAAGACTCTTGAAGCCGAAATCAACTGCCTGCAGGAATATTTCCTCGCTTACCTGTTTGGCTTTACCTTCAAGCATAACCACGCCCTTCTTATTAGCCACCACCACCAGGTCTAAGTCCGCATTCTCCAATTCTGTATAGGTGGGATTAAGAATAAATTCGTTATTAAGACGGCTAACTCTGCAGCAGGCCAAGGGCCCCTGAAAAGGTATATTTGAGATTGACAGCGCAGCCGAAGCCCCGATTACCGACAAAATATCCGGGTCATTTTCTCCGTCGCTGGATAAAACTATCGCCATCACCTGGACGTCATTTAAAAAACCTTTGGGGAATAACGGCCTGATCGGCCTGTCGATAAGCCGGGCAGTGAGGATCTCACTTTCCGAAGGCCGGCCTTCTCTTTTAAAAAATCCTCCGGGGATCCTGCCGGCGGCATAAGTCTTCTCCTGGTATTCCACGGTTAAAGGAAAAAAGTCCTGGCCTTCCCTGATTTCTTTTGACATGCAGGCAGTAACCAAAACTACCGTACCTCCGAATTGAACGGTAACCGAACCCCCTGCTTGTTTGGCGATTTTACCTGTTTCCAAAATGAGATTGTTTTTACCGAATTTTATCTGCATTTAAATACCTTTCTATAAAACACCTTGCTATTAAAAGAGGTGGGTGCTGATTTACTTTCTTAATTTCAGCTTACGTAAGACTTCTTCGTATTTCTTGATGTCTCTCTTTTTAAGGTAATCCAGAAGCTGACGCCGCCTTCCTACAAGCCTCAAAAGTCCGCGGCGCGAATGAAAGTCTTTTTTGTGATGTTTGAAATGATCGCCTAGGCTATTAATCCTTTCGGTTAAAAGCGCTATTTGCACCTCGGTTGAACCGGTATCCCTGGAATGCACTTTAAAATTATCGATAATCTCTTTCTTCTTTTCTTTCGCCACAACCAAATTTTCACCTCCCTCAATGCTTATTTAGCGTAATTATTATATGCTACTTTAAATCTTAAGTCAATAATAACTAGATAAAGGTAGTATACTGGATTTTGTGTAAATTCGCTTCAAAGAGGTAATGGTTTTATATGGCTCAACCAGAGATCGTGGCTGTAACGAAAGATTAGAGGGCAAATTT
>QNCD01000147.1 GCA_003644385.1 Candidatus Omnitrophota bacterium | reverse complement strand
TAGTCGTTGAGTACAAAGGCTATTACACACCGCTTGAACTACCAGAACAAGACTTTACTGAGTGGAAAGAAACATTAAAAGGCGAAGTTAGCAGAATCTACAATGCTTTAATAACGAGGATACCTGATGAAACAGCGTTCAGAAACATAATTGCCGAGTCAGCATACGAAGTATACAAGGACTTCGTTAATCCCAACTGGGAAGATGCGGACTTCATAAAGCTAAAGTATAGGATAAAGCTTGGTGGAGCATATCAAGACTGGAAGAAAGGGGTAGATAATGCTTTCAGCGGGGAATCACCATACTTCCCCAGCAGAGTTGAAAGCAAAGCTGAGAAATTCAAGAAAGTTAGGGTAACCCTTGGCTCTGTAGGTTTAAGGTACAAGTATGGTAGAGGAATTGCTGTTAAAGCTATTGGAGTAATATCTGGTTGGAAAGCAGTTGCTAAGGATATTAAAGCCCCAGATGAATTCACAGGAAGCATAGTGAACGTGTTCTTACCGGGTGCGGCAAGGTTTGTTAGACCACAAGCAATAGCTATAATAACTAAGGGACTTGTTCTAGCAAGTTACGCACAGGATGCTGGTTTAACTGCTGAAAGAGATAGTGTAATTACGGCGACAAACGATGTATTAGCAAATACAGTATTGAAGCAAGTTGATACTGCAAACTATATAGTAACTCTAGAAATAGGCTTTGACACAGACACTAACAAACTATTTGTACACAGCAAAGCAGAACCAGCAGGAGGAACATAAACTTAAAGTTCAACTCAAATGTTTTTTTACATTTATTTATTTCATTTTCATATTGGAGGTAGTTGTAGATGTCCCCTGTTCCAATTAAGGATGCAGTTGTGGAAATACGTAATCAGGACTATGTTCTCATCGCTAAAAAACTAACGGATGAAAATGGAATAGCAAAATTCTATCTTCCCAAAGGAGTCTACTATATTAAAGCATATAAGGAAGAATATGGTGAACATGAACAACAACTTATTCTAACATCTAATTATGTAAAAGAGGCACAGTTAGGTGTACCAGTTTTAACAAAAGAATATAGTGGTCTTAATCCATATGATTTAACATGGGCTAAAAGTGATGGATGGAGTTACCTACTAACATTTCATGATATGGATGATTGTCTAAAGAGAAACTATGCAATATATTATGATCCATTCTTTCCATTCAATTGTGAAAACTGTTGTATTGATATAAATTCGTTGTGTTCTGAATATGGTGGCGGATATGGAATGTTCAATGGTGCTATTTTTGCTAGACGTATGAGTAGAATAGCTTTTGCAATGAAGCTAGACCTTAAGGGGCAACCTGAAAATGCAGGTATAATTATGCTTCAATATTATGATGCCAACATGAAACAAGGTACATTTGTTTTAGAAGCAGTTGATTATCAAACAAATAAAGTAAGAATTTCAGGATATAAAGATACAGCTGTTGAATTAACGTTACCAAGAGATTTTGTTGTATTTTTGTTAGATTTTGAAAATTTAAAGTTAAAGATTTTCGATAAGTATAAGAATCAGATATTTGAAGATACTATATCATTACTTTCTCATCATTATCAATTACTAAGACTCTTCACCTTCTCTGTTATTATACCAGCGAAAGCATACTCAGTTGCAGATTTCATTCTTGATTGGTTTGCTGTAAGAACAGAACCAAAGACAAATGTTACAATTCCCTCGGCAACATCAAGTAGATTCGCATATTGGAACTATGTAATCGAAAACTCAGAGATAACTGACTTTATAGATGAAGTATCATTAGACCTATTTGGTAATAAGTCAAAACAGTATGCTAGGGTAGATACTGAAAAAACAGTAGTTTATTTTGACGTACCAGAAAATGAGATGGGAGAGCTAATACATGAAAAATATACTGGTGGCTATAATGAGGGAATTATTTTTCTTTTAATGAAAAACAAAATAATTGTTCCACCACCTGATGATAAAATACTCCTAAGGATTACTACGTATTTTGGTAGTACCGAAAATAGTAGAATCGAAATTTATGCTACTCCAAATGAGAATATATTGAAGATAAAAACAGCATATCAAGATAGGTATTCAACAGAAAAGGAGTTTACAATTGGTGATAAATATTACCATTGGGTATTTGACCCATCATATTTCAGAGTGGTATTGATGAGTTTAGGTCAAAAAATTATTGATATTATCGAAGGAAATTGGGGTTCAATTAAATACGAGAAATTTAAAATTGAAATATATGAGTATAATATACCTAATTTGGTAGTTACTAAGACATTGATTGATGGTTATGCGTTTAATTCTACAGTTTAGCTTAGGCGAAACAGAATGGAAATAGATATGCAACTTATAAATGTCGTGTTACAATATGGTGTTGCGGGGTTAGCAGTTTACTTGATGTATCAGCTTAGTAGACTGCATATTAAGAAGTTTGCTGAGGTTTACATTAGGAAAATGGATGAGTTAATAAGAAAAATTGATGAGCTTAAAGACGTTATTGATAACAAACACGTAACTTATGTTACGATTAATCCAGACAAAAACGAAGAAAAAAAGAGGTGAATAAGTAGGTGCCTCAAGCGGAACTTGCTAATCTAAGCAATCTTGACATACCATTATCCAGTTTAGTGAATGTTAGAGTATATGAACAATCATTTGAGGATGGAACTAGTGATTTAAGTACAAATAATTGTACGCAAGAAATAGAGACAACTGAAGTGTTTGCGGGTGCTTATTCGTTAAAAGTTACAGTATTGGCTGGTGAAACAGGATATGTGGAAACACCTACAAGAGATATATCACCATATCAGTTGGTAAGATTTAGTTTTGCACATAAGGAAAACGAATATGTAGACACATTAAAGCTTATTGTTATATGGAGAAGGTTAGCTGGAACTGAAATAAGAAGATATGAATTACCTATAACGCCTTCTACCGAGTGGAGAGTGGATGATATAACTTTAATAGCTCCTAAAAACAGTGCTACAATGGCTATAAGAATAGAAATTACAGCTAAAACAGATGGAGATGCTGTAGTATATATAGATGATATTTTCATGGAAAGAATAGGTATAACGTTAC
>QNCD01000146.1 GCA_003644385.1 Candidatus Omnitrophota bacterium | reverse complement strand
TAAAAAAGAAAGCCAACACTCAATTCGACCCAAAAGTGGTTGAAGCATTTTTGAAGGCGATTAAGACAAAAAGAATAAAAAAATACTTGAAAAATTATAAACTTTAAAGATATAATAGTATTTTGATGCAGAAGCAATTAGAATTATTTAAAACAGACCAGGATAGACCGAAGATATTTAGAGGAGACAGTTTTCGGCCGAGTTTTTTCAGCGTCGTCAAAATACACGAAAAGGCGATACTAATCGCCATAGGGTTTATCATCGTCTCCCTGATTTCTTTTTCCTTGGGCGTGGAAAAGGGAAAGGGATTAATCAAAGCACAATTGGAGAACCGCGAAGAAAAAAATGTTTATGCTCAGCAGTCTTTGAAAGAAAAAGTCTTGCAAGTAAAGGACGATAAATCCGAAGTCAAAGCCGGGTATACCATTCAGGTGGCGACGTTTAGGACGAAAACTTATGCGCAAAAAGAAGCGGAGAGGTTAAAAAAGAAGGGGCTGGAAACCCTAATAATACCTAGAGGTGAGTTTGTTACAGTGTGTGTGGGTAATTTTTTCGAAAGACAAGAAGCTAAAATATCTCTAAACCAGCTTAAGAAGACCTATCACGATTGTTTCATTAGGAGGTTATAATGTCGATACACCCATCATTAAACACTTCTGAAAAGAATAAAAAGATGCGTTCTGTGCTTAAACGCGCAGAAAGACTAAAAATATTGATGGAAAAAGGCGAATGGGAAGAAGGAAAGAGCATCTTCGGCCTCCCCAAAATAAAGACCGCGAGAATCAAAATTAAGAAGGAAAAGGCAGCTCCAGCCACAGCTGCTCCTGCGGCAGGCGCAACAGAAGCTGCCCCTGTTGCGGAAGAACCCCCAAAGGCAAAGGCCTAACCCTGCTATATTATATTTAATGGACCCGCTAAGCCTTATTATATCCTTTGCGCCATTTTTTATTCTCTTGCTAATAGCAATGACTGCCCACGAATTTGCTCACGGCTGGGTTGCTTATAAACTGGGAGACTATACGGCAAAGTCAATGGGCCGCCTGACCCTTAATCCTCTAGCCCATATAGACCCTTTTGGAACGATTCTGCTTCCCATACTTATTTTCATTGCCAGCGGCGGGCGGTTTATTTTCGGCGCGGCTAAACCCGTTCCCATTAATTATCTTGCCTTAAAAAATCCCAGAAAAGATATGATTTGGATCGGCTTAAGCGGACCTGTAGCAAATATTCTGCTGGCAATTGCCGTCAGGATAATATGGTCAGTCTTTCCGGTATCCTCTGCCCTGGTTGATACTTTCAGTATGTTTATCTTTATCAATATCATTTTGGGGGTTTTTAACCTCATACCGATTCCTCCTTTGGACGGCTCAAGGGTTTTGATGGGTTTGCTTCCGGAAGACATAGCTTTAAGCTACGCAAAAATAGAGCCATACGGTTTTTTTATCATTATGCTGCTTTTTATGTTGGGTTTTTTTCAGGCGTTTGTCTGGCCGCTGGTTGCCTTGATTTTAAATATCTTAGGCGTATGAAAATCATCGAACTGAAATTAGGAAAGCGCAGTTATCAAATAAAAACCGGATTTGGCGTAATCAAAAATCTGGGCAGAGAGATCAGGAGGCTTAATTTAGGAACAGATGCTTTTATTGTTACTAATAATCGAATAAAACTGAGGTACGCTAAAAATCTGCTGAAGCCGCTTAAAGAAAGCGGGATAAATTACATTTTTAAAACCGTAGCGGATTCTGAGAAAAGCAAGTCTCTAACAAGCTGCCTTCGGGTAATCCAGGAGTTGGCAAGATTTGATCAAAAAAGAAAGGTTTTTATTATAGCCTTCGGCGGCGGCGTAATCGGAGACTTAAGCGGCTTTATATCCGCTATTTATAAAAGAGGCGTTCCTTACATCCAAATCCCAACGACTTTACTCGCTTGCGTGGACTCCAGCATCGGCGGCAAGACGGGGGTGGATTTGAAATTCGGCAAAAATCTTGTCGGAGCTTTTTATCAGCCGAGGCTGGTTATGAGCGAGCTGTCTTTCTTAAAATCCTTGAGCTCGCGGCAGGTCCGCGCCGGCCTGGCCGAGATAATAAAGTATGCGATAATAAAAGACAAAAAACTGTTTGTCTATTTGGAAAAAAATTACCCAAAGATTATCAACTTGCAAAAGCGGGCCTTGGAGCACGTCGTAAATCGTTGCGCGCAGATTAAATCCGGCATTATCCAGAGAGACGAAACAGAAGAAAAAGGGCTTCGGACTATTTTAAATTTCGGCCATACTCTGGGTCACGCTATAGAAGCGGCGGGTAATTACCAAAAATATAATCACGGTGAGGGGATAGCATTAGGAATGGTTTTAGCCGGTCAGATCAGCAAGGAATTGGGGCTTATAAGCGAAAATGTGCGTTCCAGGATAGAAAACCTGATCAAATCAGCCGGATTGCCAGTTTTTATAAAAGGCCTGTCCTTGAAAAAAATTATCGAAGCTTACTACCGGGATAAGAAATTTATAGGCGAGATTAACCGACTCGTATTAATCAGGGACATAGGTAAGACTGTAATTAAACAGAATGTGCCTCTGAACATAATTAAGGATAGCTTAGCCTCAAGGTTGAATCTTTAAATTTGACCTCCACGCCGTCCGGCTCAATTTTGACTACCTGAGCCTTCCCGATGTAATCGCCAACCTTAACCATCCGGTCGTTGATTAAAGCCAGATATTCTCCGTTGCTAAAAAATATGCCGTTCAAAGATAAGCCCGAAGCCTCTTTCCTTGGGGGGGAGGTTTTTTCATTCGGAATCCTTAACGTTTCGGAAGCCGAGGGAGTATGCCAAGCAGGCATTTTATAAATCTTAATTACCAATAAGCTTACCGAGCTTAGCGCAATCAAAAAGAGAACGGCAAAAACTACTTTGCTAAGTTTGGATTTGCCCCGCTCAGGGCTACCAGCTTCTAACCTAGCGTGCTTTTTAGTTTTGTCCTCTAATCTTTTAAGGGCATCATAAATAATGCTCATTTAATTCCTTGATGCATTTCCGGGTAATTTCTCCGTCGATTGTATTAACCTGTGCGGCGAAACCCGCCAGCAGGCAGCGGTCGCATATGATATTTACTAAACGGGGCACGCCTTGTGAGTAATTATATATAAT
>QNCD01000145.1 GCA_003644385.1 Candidatus Omnitrophota bacterium | reverse complement strand
ATATTTATTCTTGTAGGCAGTCTTTCTTATTGCGGTATAATAAATGACATTGCCAGTTACATTTCTACTTTAAGCGGACAGAATGTCTTGTTTGCTTATAGTTTAATTGTCATTATTTCGGTTTTGGTTTCGGCATTCGTGGATAATATACCCTATACTATAGCAATGATACCTGTAGCGAAAATAGTTGCAGCTAATTTAGGAGTTTCGATGTATCCGTTCCTGTTCGGCCTTTTGATCGGCACCTGTCTGGGCGGTAATATAACTCCAATCGGAGCCGCTTGCAATGTGGTAACAGTCGGCATAATGCGAAAAAAAGGCTATCAGGTTAAATTTAGAGATTTCTTCTCTATAGGTTTACCGTTTACCGCTGTAGCGGTTTTTATTGGCTCGCTGTTCATCTGGCTAATCTGGATGTAGCTATGTTTTCTAATATAAAGAAATACTTTATTGCTGGCATTCTGGTCCTGCTACCCTTCTTAATCACTATATATATATTAATAAATCTCTTTCAGTTTGCCGACAGCATCCTGGGTAAATTTATTAATATATATCTTGTGGAGACCCTGGGTTTTTACATCCCAGGATTAGGTTTAATTATATTTTTAATAATTATATTTTTAATCGGCTTTTTAACTACGCATTTTTTGGGCAAGAGGCTATATTTTATATTGGATGCGGCGTTAAGGCGCTTTCCTTTGATACGCCTGATTTACCCTTCAATTAAACAGATTATAGAGTTTTTGTTTACCACCCAGCGCCAAACATTTAAGAAGACGGTTCTTGTAGAATATCCAAGGACAGGTATCTGGTCAATGGGCTTTATTACCAACGAAGGATTCCAGGAGGCCAAGGACAAGACAAAAAAGGAGCTCTTAAATATCTTTATCCCTTCCAGCCCCGGGCCGTTTACTGGCTTCTATATTCTCGTTCCCCGCCAGGAGGTAATAATCTTAGACATTACGGTTGAAGACGCAGTAAAATTATTAATTTCTGGAGGTTTGCTCAATCCAGTCTCGCCCCTTAAAAAGGGTTGAACTTCCCAGATTTGAGACTATAATAGTGTATATCCAGCCAGATAGTCGTAATGCAGAAGGTTAATCTTCTCTATGTAATTACCAAATTAGAATTAGGAGGGGCCCAGAAACAACTTATAAGCCTTATAAGGCATTTAGATAGACAAAGATATAACCTTTTCCTTTTCACCGCTCGCGATGGTTTGTTGGTCAATGATGCCTTATCCATCAGAGGATTAAAAACTGTAAGGTCAAGATTTCTAGAGCGGCCAATAAGCCCTTTAAAAGATTTCTTGGTTCTTTGGCAGATTTATAGATTTATAAAAAAGAATAGGATTGAAATAGTTCATACTCACAGCTCTAAAGCCGGTATACTTGGCCGTTGGGCGGCAAATTTTGCCCGGAATAAAATTATTGTCCATACCGTTCACGGCTGGAGTTTTAACGATTATCAAAGCCCCTTTTGGCGCAGGATTATAATTTGGCTGGAGAGATTAACCGCTGTTATTACTGATAAGCTAATCGTTGTTTCTTATTATGATTTGCAAAAAGGGCTGAATAATCGAATCGCTAACAGGGATAAATACGAACTTATCCGCTACGGAATCAACTACAAAGAATTTGCCTCATTAGATAAAAATACCCTGCAACAGGAATCCGTTAATCTTGCAGAGTTTAAGGCAAGGCATGATGGTTTAAGAGAAGAGTTAAAAATAGATACCAATGATTTGTTGATTGGAATGATTTCCTGTTTTAAGCCTCAAAAATCTCCCCAGGATTTTATAAGACTCGCCTTTTTAATAAAGAGATTACTGCCCCAGGTAAATGCCCCTAAAAATTCCAATACCCAACAAGACTCTAAAATTTCTAGCGAAGTAAAATTCATATTAGTTGGCGATGGTGTTTTGCGCAAAAAAGTTGAAAACCTGATTTCTAAATTTAATTTAAAGCAACAGGTAATTCTAACTGGCTGGCGTCGGGATATCTCCCGCATATTATCAGCGTTAGACGTGTTTGTGCTTACCTCGCTATGGGAAGGGTTGCCTGTATCCGTGTTGGAAGCAATGGCTGCGTCTTTACCCGTTATAGCTACTAACACCGGAGGAGTTGCTGAGGTGATTTCCGATGGTAAGACTGGTTTCCTGGTTCTGCCCGGCGATGTAAGAGCGATGGCGGAAAAATTATCTTGCCTGATAAAGGATAAAGATCTAAGGCAACGCATAGGCAGCAATGCAAAAAATTCTTTGAGTTCAGATTTTAGCCTTGAGAACATGGTGATAAACACGGAGAAATTGTACCGGGATTTAATAGGAAGGGCGGGGACGTATGCCAATTAATTATTTATTTATAGTCTTAGCTGGCTTTTTATTAGGAGTGTTTTTTATATCTATTTTTAAGAAATTCGCCTTAAAGCGCAAAGTTTTACTCTCCCGAGAAACACCTTCAGTTGGGGGTATTGGGATGGGCTTCTCATTTATTCTCGTCTCACTATTCAGTTTTATTTTTTATCAAGGTTTATCCAGAGAGATAACCGGTATTATTGTTGCTTCTTCAATAATGCTAATTTTCGGGATAATTGACGATTGGAGGGAGTTATCCGTTAGCAATAAATTCCTTGTTCAAATTATTTCTACATTCCTGTTAATTTTCTTCGGCATAAGAACCCAAATTATCTACGTCGGAAATTCAATTAATTTAATCATAACCTTTATTTGGATTCTAGCCATTACCAATGCCTTCAATCACCTGGACATTATGGATGGGCTAGCCGCCGGCTGCGCAGTAATTACAAGCTTAGCCTTTTTTACAGTAGCTCTTCTAAATGGCGACATCAGTATCGCCATATTGTGTATAGTCTTGGTTGCCGCCGCCTCCAGTTGCTTTGTCTATAATTTTCCGCCAGCAAAAATTTATATGGGCAACGCCGGGAGTCATTTCTTGGGTTTTACCTTTGGAGCAATTGCCTTAGCGATAAGTTACGCTCCTTTGGAGAGAACGGTGGCTCTGCTTAGTCCATTGCTCATATTGGGATTACCTATTTTTGATACAGCGTTTCTTATCCTAATGCGACTGAAAAAGTCGAGGTCGATTTTTAAGAAAAGCGATGACCATCTCGCCCTAAGATTTTTGCATTTGGGATATTCTAAAAAGAAGACGCTTTCGGTTATGCTTAT
>QNCD01000144.1 GCA_003644385.1 Candidatus Omnitrophota bacterium | reverse complement strand
GTGTTGGGTTGTGTGGCAGTCGTCATTGGTCTTCTCCTATCTCAGCATTATTGCCTTGTCGGTCCACGCTAGCATCCCCCTAGGGGGACGCTGGTACGAATCGACTAGCCCTGCAAAGTGCGACCGTCTCTATATGCTCTTGCCACTGTCGGCCAAGCATAATCTATCGTCAATCCGCCATTATACATTCGGGCGAAGGGTTTTTTTCGGCCGCACATTGCAAAAGTGCGAGTTTCGCCGCCAATTTGTATTGGCAAGTTTGGCAGGTCGGCCTTTACCGCGTCAATGTCGGCATTGGTGATTTTGCTTGTGGTTCCCATCGGTCTGCTCCTGTCTCCGGCATTATTGCCGCTGTCGCTCTTTATTGCCATGAGTACAGCACGCGAAAGTGTGTCTTATACATCGTATTACCAAAGCCCGTATCTACAGCCTGGCCTTGGTAGTCCTCAACATACTGGGGGTGCAAAAGCTGGTTGCGAACAGAGTTCCGCCTTCCTGGTTTCCCAGCTTTACGCCATGCCTTGTCTCGCTTTGCGCGGCTCATAAATAGTGGTCCCATTTCAAATCTCCTAATCAAGACCAGCCAATTCCGGCCTATACGCAAGTGGCCCCGTGGGGCCACCGCATTCAGGTCGTCTATGTGACATCGACTTACTCTTTCAGTTCCTGCATTATCTCGTAAGCCTCCTGAAGGGCATCAATTTGCTCTTTGGCTTCGTTGAGGTTTTCCATAGTCAAAGATGGGATTGATAACTTTACCACAACCTCTTCTCTATGGTAGAGCTTGGAAATTTCCACGCACATTTAGTCTAGGACATACCATGATTTACCTACCTTTTCTTAACGAAGAATCTTTTTCGTTGGACATTTCCCCCGCCTGTGTATGTGCGTGATTCCGCTAACGGTAGAGGTCTTTCGTCCCAGTCGACTCAAGACGGCCTTGCGATCACGTTCGTGGCAGAGCGTCTCTAGTGCGTTTTTTGCTCCGAGTGCGTCGGGACAACTCCTGCAATACTTTTTCAGTTCCTTAATTGGCCATTGTAGAAAATCTGAATAGCGTGGTTTGTCACTCATCTTTGTTAACCCTTTTATCAAGGTTAGAGCTTCGTTCACCTTTCGTCTAGTCTGCTATTTCCGTCAGCTTTAGGTAGTGGTCTTCCGCGAAGTCTATAAGGATTGTCTTATCAGTACTAATTAGTAGTGTCTGCATCATCGTCTTCAAGGCATACGATTGGCGGCCGTCAATTGGTATGTAGGCCCGTACGATTCTCGCCTCTTGACCAACATACGTTCTTTTTGTTTTTGTCACATCTGTCATTTCAATTCTCCTACTAGGATGCCTCATCAGTACGATGCTCCTATGTCATCGCAGACGCCCATCGTTTTGATGAGCGTTTCGGCTTAGTTTGCTATCTGCTGCCTACCCAGCGGTTTTCCCGGCCCGCGCTGCCCGCTGCGACCGTCGCCTTCGGCCTTCCTGATTCGGTTGTCAATTTCAACTTCTACTATAGGTATATTACGTCGGAATAGCCCCGAAGGCAAGGAAAATCTATCGAAATATCGAACTTTTTTCTAAGTTACGTTTATGATAGCACTTAGAACAACAGATTCTTCGCGGATTCTTCTAAGGTGGTGTGGTAGGGTGGTGGAGCAATAAGGTAGCGGGCTCGTAAGGCGGCTTCAGGGCCAACCTTGACTCTGGGAGCAACCTCGCCAAGGGGACGGTACCTTCGATACGCTTACTTGCAATGTCGAAGTACTTCTTATCAAGTTCGATGCCAATGAATTTCCGCCTGAGTTGCTTGCAGGCCACGCCGGTTGTCCCGCTACCCATTGCAAAGTCAAGGACCGTATCACCCTCGTTAGTGTACGTCTTAATTAGGTAGGCCATCAGGGCGACGGGCTTTTGTGTGGGATGTAAGGTTTTGTGTGCCTTGGTTATCTCTAGCACCGTTATAGGATACCGGCTCCCGCTCGATTTGCTGACCGCCCTAGACTGGGCGCCATAGTTTTTAGTTTTGGTCTTACCCTGTTTGACTGTGTAAGGCGCAAACCCCATCCGCATCTGCGGGTTATACGTGGTCGGTTTGGCATAAAACACGCACACGTCCTCGTGGCTACGCAGCGGTTGCTTGTGGGCGTTTAGGAACCCCGCGCCCTGGCGCTTGTGCCAAACCCAGCAATACTTGAACATTTTCATATTGCTCGCAATCAGAGTCGTGGTAAACGGCTGGTTAGCCATAAGGATGATTGCTCCGTTCGGCTTGACAATACGCTTCAGGTGCTCCCACATCGGCTCAAGCGGAATGATGGAGTCCCACTTGCAGGCAGTTATGCCGTAGGGTGGGTCACACATCACCATGTCTATACTGCCATCCTCAATTTCGCCCATCCGTTCAAGGCAGTCGCCTTGTAATAGTCGTATCTTGTTCACAATTATATCATATTACCAAAGCACAAAATTATTTCAAGTTTCTGATAGATTTTACTTGACAGCACCACATTTTTTCATACAATAATCTTTGATGACTGCCCGACTGGCGGCTTGGCTGAGTTTCTCGGGGCTATGTGGCTCGGCCAGGTCGCCGCTTTTATCTTACAATTTTTCTATTTTCCCCTTGGCCACGCCATTGCCCTTGCGTATACTTTCTTTGATCCTTACAGGATTCTAAGATGAAAAAATTGAGGACATTCAACGCGAAAATGTCGGCAATGCTATCATGCGTCGGCGACAAGCGGTCCTCCATATAGCCCCCGATTAGGCAAGCCATCGCCCCGCGTATGGCTAGCAGTGGCCAAAACCGTACAGAGCGCTGCATACGTGGGCCCGTAACTTCGAGCGGGCTGTTGATCGAGGCAAAACTCAGCAAAACGAGTCCCGAAGTGATTTCTGGTGCTACGATGCTGAGCGCCTGTCATAAGACCTGAGTAAAGCTGACTGCAAGAAAAGGTCGGGAAAGCAGGTTTCTTCTTTATGGTGATCCAGACAGGTATAAAATACCTGGAAAGTCTTGGATTGTCTAACCCCCTAGTCCAAGCCACTTTATTAATTATAAGTGCACTCCATGGAAGATCAGGTAGTGGCTGAGCTCCCACCCTCAGCGAAATGGGCGAAATGATCTCCTTCTACGGCCTATACTCGCAAGCGAATGTGATATAGACTTTAGCGTAGAACCCCTAGAGATGGGGGTTCTATAC
>QNCD01000143.1 GCA_003644385.1 Candidatus Omnitrophota bacterium | reverse complement strand
GATCTGTAAAATTAATTTTTGCAGTATTTGGTTTTTCTAGATAGAAGTTTGTTATGTTTGAAACATTTAAACTTGAAATATCTGGCGAGTTGTACTTGGTAATTTTGATTATAGCTAATTTCCTAATCTCACTTGCTCCTTCGTTGCCAGAGGAATCTGTACAGTTAATGCTCCAGTTGTAGTTCCCATTTGGCAGATATGTTGTAATGTTTTGTGTTGTATCTTTTGTTATGCTTGTTTCTGTCTTGTTAACCTGCCCGTTTATAATTAAAGAGCAGCTTGCTATATTGCTTGCATCAGTTACATTATACATGAACGTTACATTCCCATCATTGTCTCCTGTATCATTTGCTGGTGAGATTAGAGTTATTGTTGGTGGGGTGGTGTCAGCAGGAGTAATATTCACCCAAATCACAGTAGAATTAATGTTGTTAGATGTATCATTTATTGTCAGATTAATCCAATATAATCCTATTGCTAGATTTGTAGCATTAGTTAATTGACCTGTACAATCAATAGCAAAATGAGTTGTATCATTCACCTGCCAGCAATCTACAGCAACATTATCACTTGCATTAAAGTCCTCATTTACTTCCTGTCCTTCTTGTTTTGTTACATTATAAATATCTACAAAATAAGGCGGTGTAGTATCTTCCTCTTCTTCAGGACACCACCAAGCATCTCCTGTTGCGGTATCAAACTTAAACAAATAAATTCCTGAATCATTAGAAGCAGTCCACAATAACTCGTCAGAATTGCAAGGTTGATATTTTTCTATTGCGTGCCAAGAATCAAAACCATCTTCTGGGTCTCCGTAATAGTAGTTTAGGGTTCTAAATGGCGGTGTTTCCCTATTATTATATTGTCTTGCTAATCCTGTATGCTGACTTCCTAAAGCAATGGTATACCCATCTGGAGTAGTCCCCAACCCCCCACCACCACTCCTAATAAAATCAGTTATTAATTGAACTCCTGACTCTTCACCTGTTCCTTCTTGCCACTCGCTCCCATTCCACCAGTTTATAGCTTCTTTGTATAAATTCGGAGCAGTGCATAAAACATAAACATAATTATTCTTATCAGTTATAACCCATTGATAATCATATAAATCAAAATTATAAGTTGAGTTGCTACATATAACTGTAGGATTACTCCAACCACTTGCACTTCCAGCATTATCAAAACTAACATTCCTCACCATAACATCATCTGTTTCCGTATTATTAACAAATACTCCCCAAACCATATCATTCTCATCAATACCCAAACTAACAACATCTCCTTCACTATAAAAAGCAGAATAGTCAGTCCAGGAAGAGCCACTCCACCAAGCAAACCTATTATAACCATAAGCAAACATAGGTCTATTATCACTGCTTACAATTAAACTCGGATGGTCTCCTGTTTGTGTAGATACATGGTCATATCCCTGTGTCCCATCTGCTTTTTTCCAGTTTGAAGTTGTGGCAATTGCTGATATATCATCTGAAACATTACACTTGCTATAATAAGGGTCTCTGTCACCTCCAACCCATACAACATGCATAATATCATTCCTAATAAAAACTTCAAAGTGAGCTGAAAATCTCCCCGTATTTGCTATTACTCCACCACCATCTGTAGTATTCCCTATTAACATAACTCTTGTCCAGTCATCATAACTTGATGGCAAATCTGTCCCATTATAATAAGCAGCCCAGAAAGTGCTATCTGGTTCTACATACACAACAACAATATGCCCTTTTGAGTTTCTTGCTACTTCTACTACACTTGTTCCTGCTGGACTTACTCTCACAACAGGCTCTAAACTAAAGTGATGTGCTTTACCAAACCTGATATTATAAGGAGAGGAGGAACCTTCAACCCATGCTACTAATACCTCACCGTTACTATCAACAGTTCTGCTTGTTGTTATTGATTGAAGAGTATTACTATCTGCTCCCTTCAGAACATTTTCGTTTCCCCAGTTGTTTCCATCATATATTCTATAATAAATCCCATTATCACCTTTATCATAGAATAGATAGATATTGCCACTACCATCGCTTGCAACACTTAACATTGTGTGAGAAGTTAGACCAGTTACATCAGAACTTATCGTTGACCATACGGGAGGAGTTGCAGCTGTGCCTTTTTTGTGATTTATGTTTCCACTTAAATCAATATAAAGTAAGTGCAAATTTCCAGAGCTGTCTCTCGCCACATCATAGGTTTTATAAGGTGGGTGAATGTTTTTTAAATCGTCGTCTACAATAGTTTCCCAGCCTTCCCAGCTGTCTGTTGAAGCATCATAAGTATTTATTTGAATATCTTTACTATCGCTCCTGCCTGTATGAACAAAACCAGCGAAAACAGAAAAGTCTCCATCACTATCTCCGCTTTTTATTATTGTTGGACTTCTTGCTGATGAGGAAGTATAAGGAGGAGCAGATGAGGGTGCTGATGGTGTTTCTTCGCTGAAAGAAGGAGAATCAGTTATACTGCTTCCTACATATACTCTCGGAGCTACATTATTGTAACCGTGTAATCCCCCTATAAGGGGTTTACTCCCAGAAATTTCTACAAAATTATACTGATCAGCAGACCCATCACAATCAACCTGTTGCTCGCTTCCCCAACTTACTGTTCCGTCATTATTTAAAGTTCCGTGCCTATAGTATATTAAGTTCGCACTATTGTCTCCTATTGCTACAATAATATCTGTATTATCAAAAGTAACTGCCCAGCCTTGTTCTGTATCAATTGTACTTGATACTACTCCCTGACTTGTCCAATTTGTTCCATCGCTTGAAGAATAAATAACAACATTGCTTCCGTTATGGAAAACAGCCCAATAATATCCATTAGCATAGTGAATTGAATGAGTTTTTGTTGTCCATAAAGCATTTGTGGTAGTTGAGGTTGATATTACAGCAGGATCAACCACATAATCCACCTCCACCCCACCCCCATTTTCAACCTCACTCAAAACTCTCAAATCAAATTCATCTTCTTCTCCTATCAAATTTGTAAGATAAACTTTATACCATCCCTCTTCACTTACATTTTCAAATGTCGCTATAATTTCATTTCCATCCTTTTCATAAACCTCTATGGTTGCCGTGGTGTTGCTTTTCGCGTATATAGTTATATCCCTGTCTGAAGTCAAATTTTTTGAAAAAATAACTCTTAAATAATGTCCAGAAGGTATAAAGGTATAG
>QNCD01000142.1 GCA_003644385.1 Candidatus Omnitrophota bacterium | reverse complement strand
CCATAATACTACTCAAGAAGTCAATCTAAATCCACCTGGTTCTTTACCATTTTCAGTTACATGGATCTCTCTTACTGAAGTCGGGCAGTTTGATGATGGGGGCGTAGCGTGGGATGTGCATGTGGTGGGTACGCTCGCATATGTTGCCGATGGAACCGATGGGCTGGAAATAATTAACGTGATCGACCCAATTAATCCCATTGAGACCGGTCAATTTGTCGACGGGGGCGATGCGCGTGGCGTGCACGTGGTGGGTACGCTCGCTTATGTTGCCGATGGAACCGATGGGCTGGAAATAATTAACGTGACCGACCCGACTAACCCTACCGAAGTCGGGCAGTTTGATGACGGGGGCGATGCGCGTGGCGTGCACGTGATGGGTACGCTCGCTTATGTTGCCGATGGAACCGATGGGCTGGAAATAATTAACGTAATCGACCCAACTAATCCCATTGAGATCGGCCAATTTGTCGATGGAGGATATGCATGGGATGTGCATGTGGAGGGTACACTCGCTTATGTTGCCGATGGAACCGATGGGGTGGAGATAATTAACGTGACCGACCCAATCAACCTAACCAAAGTAGGATTTTTTTATGATGGAGGAAATGCACAATCCATACACATAATAAGCACGCTCGCATATGTTGCTGATGAAACCGATGGGCTAGAGATAATCGAATGGTTCTCATCACTCGGGCCTCCTTGGGTGGGAGATTTACCTAAAATCGGGCAATTTAATGATGGGGAACCTTCATACGCTGTGCAGGTAGTTGGAACACTTGCATTTGTCGCAGGAGGCGATGGGCTGGAGATCATCGATGTGACAGACCCAACTAACCCTACTGAGATCGGGCAATTTTACGATGGGGGCGAAGCATGGGACGTGCAGGTGGTGGGCACACTCGCATACGTTGCTGATAGAGGCGATGGGCTGGAGATCATCGATGTGACCGACCCAACCAACCCTACTGAAATCGGGCAATTTGACTATGGAGGAGATGCACGGGGCGTGCAAGTAATAGGAACACTTGTATTCATAGCCGATTTTGTTCAAGGGCTAGAGATCATCGATGTGACCGACCCAACTAACCCTATTGAGGTCGGGCAATTTTACGATGGGGGAAATGCGCATGGCTTGCACGTGGTGGGCACACTCGCATACATCGCTGATCGATTTGATGGGCTGGAGATCATCGATGTGACCGACCCGACCAACCCTACTGAAATCGGGCAATTTGATGATGGGGGAAAAACACGGGCTGTGCAAGTAATAGGAACACTTGCATTCGTAGCCGATTATGGTGAAGGGCTGGAGATCATCAACGTAACTGATCCAACTTCCCCCACTCTAGTAGGCGTTTCTGAAAGATGCATTTTTGGAGTGCATGTGGTAGGCGTATTTGCTTACCTCGCTAGTGAATGGGATGGACTAGAGATCGTTTATATAACAAGCCAACAATATCGTAACGCAATATTAATTAAATCTCCATTAAATCAGACTTACCTTTCACCTTATATTGACATTTATCTTGAGGAAACAGAATTGTTTGGAGATACAATATGGTATCGAATATTCAATAAATCAAATGATACATGGGTCGATGATTTTAATGTTACTTATACTGGAATACATTCACGGGAGTTAATGACTGGTGAGTATGTTTTATATGTATGGGGTAATGATACAGCGGGTAACATTAAGGAAAAACCAAATACTGTACATTTTTCAATAAGTACAAATATTTATTTACCAACGCGTTTAATATTCAATTCCTCTCATGATATCTATCCTACCCTGGCAATTTCCCCCTCCAACCAGTATTTCATGGCATGGAGTTCTGATAGAACTGGTAATTACGAAATATGGTATCGAAATAGTTCAGATGGCAGATTTTGGTCTGATGTACGACAATTAACTGATGATAGTGATGTAGATTATTGTCCCTCTCTTGCGTTTGATTCACACGATAATTTGTATATATTTTGGACTTCGAACAGAACGGGGAATACAGACATCTGGTATAAGAAGAGTAGCGATCTTGGAAACACTTGGTCCAATGCTACACAATTTACATTTGATCCAGCAGCAGACAGGCAACCTTGTATTGCCATTGATAGTAATGATGTATTACATGTATTTTGGGCATCTTGGAGAACAGGGGGAAGCACCTATTATAAAAATAGTACAGATGGAGGGCAATCTTGGTCTTCACCCATCGAGATTTCCCAAATGGTTCACCGCCCTACTGCGGATTATGATGAGTTTAACCACGGATTTCTGGTATCTCATCTTCCAGGGATACCAGAAGATGTGTGGATCTTAAACATAAGTTATAATATCATTTCTTCAAATGCAAAACGGGTTACCATAGATAGTTCAAGAGATATTAATCCGTTTGTCATATTAGATTCCAACAATAATACTCTTGTTTTCTGGCAATCTAATCGAACCGGAGAAACGCAAATTTGGTGCAAATTAAGTGAGAATTTAACTCTGAGTTGGACAGATCCTTTGAAAATTAGTAAGATAGACGGTCATGATGCCTGGGCGGCGTTTGATTCAGATAATAATTTATACCTTACTTTTGAGTCTGAATACTCGAATAATTATATTCGATTCAAGGGGACTGCTACAGGGACTGGCAACAGGGTTCATTACAGGGATATAGCGCATCCCAATTACAACGTAACGCCAGGTGACGTACTTCACTATGATATTTACTTTCCAGCATCGAGTGAAACATTTCAAGGAGGGATTGATCTCATCTATGCAGACGGCACATCGCAAATTGAGAATCTAAGGGATAGTGGAGTCGTAGACCAATATGGGGTCTACGTTCATCCAGCATGTGATCTCGAACATTATGCAAAAGGGAACTGGTATCATCGAGAAATTCCAATCCCTCCAGAAATCACGACCATATCAGCCGTACAAATGGCTTTCGAAGCAGATTCTGGGACTACCGAATACTATCTTCGAAATATTCAAATAAAAAATGGTAATACTGTAAAACTTTCCATCTATACCAATGAATCTTCCTATATATTCCCCGATGATACCATTGACCCTGGAAATGCAGGATATATTAATGTTATTAATGAAGTAAATAGCGATCGGGATATTTGGTATGTTCTCATCCCCAACGCGACTGGTGATTCTGATAATGATGGATTAATAGGACTTGAGGAGTATGTATATAAT
>QNCD01000141.1 GCA_003644385.1 Candidatus Omnitrophota bacterium | reverse complement strand
ATATAAATCCCTATCAATTTCTTTATTTTGCCTTTGAGGCCTGTTTCTTCTTCCAGCTCTCTTAAACACGCGATTTCAAGCGATTCATCTAATTCAACAAACCCTCCGGGCAAAGCCCATTTATTAATTCCCGGCTTTAGGTTTCTTTTGGCTACAAGAATCTTACCTTCCTTATTTTTCGCCGCGCAAACCGCTACCGGCAAAGGGTTTTTATAATAAACCCAATCGCATTTCCGGCAAACTAAGCGTCTCTGCCCCTCTATTTGTTTTTCGCCTAAAACGCGACCGAATAATGGACAAAACTTAAATCTTCCGAAATTGAATCTTTCAAGATTAATCCCCTTTTTTAAGTTTCTCCAGTTCTTCTATGGTCTTTTCAGCAACTATTTTTTCTTTATTATAATGCTTTATCATCCGTTGAAGACATTTCCCTTTTTCTTTAATGTCATCAAGATATTTCGCGCAAAGTTCCATGAATTTCTTTGTCTGTGCCACATTATTCTTTACATTCTCCGGTATCTTTTCGCTGTCATGCCTTACCGCCTCTTTGGGGCACACGCTATGGCAAGTGCCACAACGGATGCATTCTTCCATATTTATCATTGCCCTCTCATTTTCCATCGAAATCGCGCCTACCGGGCACTTTTCAACGCAAACATTACAACCGGTGCATTTTTCTTCATCAACCCAAGGCATATCGTCACCTCCTAAATATTTTATACCTGACTGAACTTCTTCGAAAATACTTTGTTCAATATCCCTGTTATCTGTTTCTTATCTTGGATACTGCTTGTGGCCTCGACAACCTTACCGTCTTTAAAATATACGGTAAATGGCAATCCCATAAAGAAAGAGCACTCCGGGAGATCCCTGATAAAAGAAGCGACCGGAGTATCAAAATCCATATCTCTCATTTGAACATGAGAATATTCCTCCTCCAATTCTTCCATAATGCCGTACACAGGGATACACATTGGCCCCATGCGCCCGCAACAAATCATAACATTAACATTGTTTTCTAATAACTCTTTAAGTTCCTCCTGACTTTCCACATGTTTAAGATTCGTATCTAACATTACCTTTTCCTCCTTGTTATATTTGACTTAGAATTCCAAGATTAAACATCACCATTTTCGCCCCCCGCCATGACCGCCGCCTTTGCCGCCACGCGGGCCCCTTCCTAACCTCCTTCCCATACCTCTACCCCCGCCTCCGCCAAAGCTTCGGCGGGCAGGCATGCCGCGGCCAGGGCCTCTCCCCGTACCAATGCCACCTCCGGGGAACATTTGCCCTTGGTTCAAAAAAATATCTTGCCGTGATTGCGTGCCGGGGTAAATCGCGTTAGCCGGACAAACTTGAACACACCTGCCGCAATCCACACATTTATCGCTAATCACAGCCTTATCATCCTTCAGTGATATTGCTCCGGCCGGGCAAACGTTGACACATGCCCCGCATCCTATACATTTTTCTTTATCTACTTTAAACATCTCCTGCCTCCCTGACAAAATAGTATTGTTTATTACATCTAACCTCTCTATATTACTTTAGACAAAATTGTCTCCGGCGAAATGTTGTGTAAATTTAATGCAAGATCTTTTACCGGGTTCGCACCTAAAGCAAGTCCTAAAAGTTGTGGGTAAAGAATTACAGGTAAATTATACTGATTACCATACTCTTTATTTACTTCTTTCTGCTGATCACTATACATAAGATAACAAGTCTGGCACTGAAGAACCATCGCGTCTACCTCTTTATTCGCAAGGTTATCAAGTTTCTTTTGCACTAACGCACGGCTCAAATCTTCAGAAACCGGGGAAACCTTTCCCCCGCAACAAAGATTAAGTGCTTCATATCCCACTGGCTGTGCCCCTGTAGCAGAAATAAGCCCGTGAAGCGTTCTGGGATTATCCGGCTCCTCAAAATTCTCAAACGCAGACTTTGGTCTCAAGTAATGACAACCATAATGAGGAGCTACCCGTAAAGCGGATAGATCCTTCTTTATTTCCCGCTTTATTTTTTCCGTGCCTATTTCTTCATAAAGAACCCTTGAAATATGCCTTACTTTTGTTTTTCCCTTATACTCCAAACCACTATCTCGCAATTTTTCGTTTACGCTATTTCTTATTGTTTCATCTTTGAGTTTTTCTATCGCTTCTGCCAAAGCGCCTGTGCAGGCGGCGCAAAGCGTAAGAATATCCAACCCTTTGGCTTCTGCCAAAGCCAGATTCATTGCCGCCATCAAAAGCCCTGCCTCTACCCTCAAATTAACCTGATTAATACCGCAACAAGTAAATTCCTCAACATCAATTAATTCGATCCCAAAATATTCACAAACCCATCTGGAAGCAAGTTCATATTGGGGAACTTTAACAGGCGTAGTGCAGCCTAAAAATAACGCGTACTTGCTCATTTTGAATTAACTCTTGGTTTAATTTTATCTATTCCGGTCTTTTCAACTATTTTTCTCATCTTATCCACATATTCCTTTAAAGGACGCAGGGAAAGCACTTCTCTTTTCTTAACCCAACTATCTTCTTGCGCGAAAACTATACCTGTCTCCATAACATGTTTCGTCTGTTCAACCCATGCCGCAGGAGCGTAACCTCCCTTGGCTGCCATATTTTTTAAGACATTCAAAATATCAAAGAATTTCACATTCTGGGGGCAGTGCTCTACGCAATTACAGCACGTAGCGCAATACCAGATATAAGGGCTGTTTAAAACCTCTTTTTTCATCCCCAGCCTTACCATTTTGGCTAATTTCTTCGGGCTATAATCCGGGAATACCTCATGAATAGGACACCCTGCCGAACAAGCCCCGCAGCTAAAACAGGCGTTTAAACCCCGCGCATCAGGATGCGCCAAGACATCGGATTTAAAACCAGGATCAAGTTCTGATGTAGAAACCATTTTTTTAACCTCATCCACGCCGTTAGACCTCCTAATTTATTTAATAAACCCCATCAAAACCTCCATAAGGTCTAACGGGGTCCATCCTTATCCAGTTCCTCCTGAAGCGCTTTTTTAAGTTCTTCTTTTTTGGGTACCCCCATAAATTTAAGTTCGCCATTAATAGCCAAAGCGGGAACCGACATAACTCCATACTGGGCGGCTCTTGAGGTATCGACAGTAATATCGACTTCCTCTACTGTTATCTCACCGCTCAATTCTTCAGATAAACTCTTAAGCATTTCTTTTACAGCCGGGCACCCTACACAGCCCGGAGACATAAACTCTTCTACATAAACCTCTGCCATAGTT
>QNCD01000140.1 GCA_003644385.1 Candidatus Omnitrophota bacterium | reverse complement strand
GCGGCCTCTGGTATAGCCCCAGATAAAAAATCTTCGCCTGCGGAAACATCTGCCTGAAACTGCGGAAAAGTGGAATGCTTTGCACCAAATCTCCAAGGCCACCTCCCGACTTATAGATTGCAATACTCTTTATTCTATCACCAAATCTGAGGTATATTTTTTTGCGATATGCACGTTTAAACGAAACCCGCGAATAATCCTTAACTTTGTAAAATTCCATAATTTTTCCTATTTTCTTTTGCTAGCTCTAATTATAAGATGACGACTATAAAGCAATTTAGGGGAAAATAGAATTTTAAAAATGCGGTTATAATCCATATCACCTTTTTCTTTGCGCGGCGACATTTAAAATATGCCTGCAATTTCATTATCGGGAGGCAGATGATAGAAAGTATTCTTGCCTGCGATTCAAAAACAGAAGAAAATAAATTTTCAACATTAAATCCTGTATCAAATAATATGTATTCTAGCTCAGGATACTTGCAAGCGAAAAGGCGTATATCAAAAACCCCTTATCCTTAAGTTGCTTAGCTAAATTTCCTCCGCCAGAACCCAATTCAAGCAGTTTTGCTCTCGGTTCGCTTTCCAAAATTTCAATCACTTTATTATGTAAGTAATTGACTTTGCGCCCCATACACTTTTTTCTTTTTTACAATTTTAAGTATTAATTCATATGTTTCTGGGTTTGAAAAATCAAAAGATAAAATTTCATATTTGCGCAAGAAACTAAATTGCAAAGGAAATTTTTTAAGATTCGAGGGGGAAATTAAAATTAAATTATAGTGTTTGGCGGGATTACGATGCGAATTATCCCAGATAAAGAATAAAGCACCAAGAGAAAATAGCCAATTAGGAATCTTGATTTTAAAAATATTGTCATGAGAAGAGAATGCAGTCTGGCCTTTACACAAAATATAAACTCGATTTTGGTCTCTTGCCAGATTAATAAAAAATTGATTTAGTCTCTGATAAACTTCTTGGCTTAAGCCTTGTAAGATAAAAACAATCCTTAAAGGCCTACCCCATTTTTGATAAAAAATCTTGCGGTTGCGCTCAAACACCCGGTTAAAAGCTTCGTTTTTAAGTTTTTCTTGAAAGGTAATATTGCGATAATGCCAGACAAAAGATGCTCTTGATCTCAGACAACGAAATCCCTTCTTAATGGCCCGAACAGAAAAATCGTGGTCATCAAAATATCCCGGAGAATATACTTCATCAAAGTAGCCAATCTTATCAATAACCTCCCTTTTTATTAAGATGCAGAATCCCCGAGCCCAATCTGTTTCTATATACTGCCCCCTGAATTTTTTTATGTTACGAGCATAATTATCTAAAGAGGCTCTGTTTGGTTTTTCCCAAGAAGGATTTATTAAACCGATATCTTTTTCTTTCTCAGCAATATTAATCATTTCTTCAAGCCAACCCTCAGTGACTACAGTATCATTATTCATAAGACAAATGTATTCGGCTTTTGCCTGACTCAAACCCTTATTTGCAGACTTCAACCAGCCTAAATTGGTTTCATTGCGAATTAAAAAAATTTCCTGCTTATTGTTCAAGTTGCCTAAATATTCCTGCGTTTCTCTGTCACTGGCATCGTCTACTATAATAATACGGTGGGGATATTGAGTATATTTTTTGATACTTCCCAGGCAAGTTTTAGTATACTCTAATTGATTGTGAACAGGAATTACAATATCGCAGGTCATTCAATTGAACAAAATCTGATGTGTTTAGGACTATTTTTAAATAACGAACCGATACCAAGCACTTATACCAGAACAGGACCCTTCCTTTTTGGGACACTTCTTTCAGAGCTTACTTAAACTCTTGGAATTTCTCAGAAACAGCCTTACTCCCAAGTAATCTCTCTGTCTCTCTCAACACCTCCTGTGCAGTTACCTCTCTCAGACAACGGAGGTTATAATTGCACTCCGGCACGCGGAATTTTCGATAGCAGGGTCGGCAGTTTAAATCCTTTCTTATCACAACATAGTCTGGGCTTGGAGGGTAAGGGCCATACACCTGTTCATTAACTGGACCGAATAGAGAGACGCTTTTAATCCCTAAAGCTACAGCAATATGCAGAGGTCCGCTATCATTGGCAATAACCAGACTGCACTGATTAATTAATGCTATGAACTGGCGTAAATTAATTCTAGCTATCATATTTATTGCCGGCTGATGCATCCTCTGAATTACGCTCTCAGCGATTGCCTTATCTAAGCTACCCGCAAAAATAATTATTTTAGCGTCTAACCTTTCCGCCAGCCTATCGGCAACTTGAGCATATTTCTCGCCCGGCCAATGCTTTAGGTAACTTTGCCTCCCCCAACTTGCTCCACCGCCGGGAATTATCCCGATAATTAAATTATCCTTTGATATACCGGATTTATTTAAAAATGCCTCCGCCCAATCCTTCTCTTCTCGCTTTAAAAATAACTCCAAATTAAAAAAACGCGGCTTGAGTCCCAGGAGTTCTAAAAGTTGCAGATGATACTCAACCACATGCTTATCTTTATACCCTTCAATATTAATCTTATGGGTTAGGAATCTGCCGCGGTTTTTGTAGTTATAACCGACTCTTTGCTTAACTCCCAAGAATTTTAAGGCAAGACTATAGCGATGCTCTAATGATAAATCTATGAATAAATCAAATTTATGCCGCCTAATTTCTCCCAAGGCTCGCAGAAGCACTCCTATTGCTTTAAATCGTGACTGGCGAGATAACTCTTTGAAATCACCGCGGCTGAAGGGAATAATTTTATCTATATTGGAATTATTCTCTAACACGGCTGCAATCTTTTTCTGTACAGCGACCGCAATAAAGGCATCGGGATAATAAAATCTGAGATTTTTAATTAGGGGGGTTGAAAAAAGTACATCGCCGATACCAAAGGGATTGATGATTAATATGTTCTTGGGCATCTGGGGTTAATTCAGAAATTCTAAAGTTTTTCTAGCTATGTATTCTATCTCGCGGTGTTTCAAAAACGGATGCATCGGCAGCGAAATAATTCGGCGGGCAGTTTTTTCCGCTACCGGAAACTCTCCGCGTCTATAACCTGAATCCTTATATACTTTCTGCAGATGCACGGGGGTTGGATAATGAACCTGCGCGCCAATGCCTTTTTCTCGAAGCCTGGAAATGACCCTGTCTCGATTTTTAATTTGCAGAGCATAGATATGGTAAACGTGCCTGGCGTAGGGAGCTTCGTAAGGACAGACTATGCCCGACTTACCTTTCAATAATTCGGTATAGATTCTGGCATTCCTTCGGCGCATCCTGTTCCATTTATCTAAATGTCTTAGCTTTAATCT
>QNCD01000139.1 GCA_003644385.1 Candidatus Omnitrophota bacterium | reverse complement strand
GCATACCCACTTTCCTCTTAGCTTAATCAGAACCCATGATGGTTTTTTACAGATTTCACAGGTGGTTACATACATTTTTATCATCTCTACCCGTATTATTACCTCTCTTTTTTGAATGTGATAACTGGTTTATATCCTCTTTTCTTTAACTCTCTTACTGCAAACTCTACTTTCAAGAGATCTATATCCTCTCCCTTGAGGTATCTGTGAACTATGCTTATCAGTTCATTATCGTCGCTTTCGCTGATTTCGATGTACAATTTCATTGCTCGAGAGTAATTATTTTTCATCGCCGATCACCCGTTATAATTTACGGGTTATCACGTTGGTAAAGGCGTTATTTACGCTTTATCTCCGCTTCGTCGATTATGATTTCAACGGCGTATTGGCGGTATTTAAGATACGTCGAATTCGTGAAGACGAAAGCGTATTTGCGGTCTTTGGTATATATCGCCATGTATCCGATACTTCTCTTAATCCTCGGTCTCCTTCCGTCTTCGCCTTCAATGACGGGCGTTAGGAAAGCGTATTTGTGCTTTCTCCACATCCACAGAATATCTTTAACATCTTCGCCCGTTACATCCGAAATCAAATCCGCCGGCATTCTCAGTACCGCTTCGCTCTTCATCACCCATCACCGTAATAATGTATATCGGTTACGGTATATAAAGGTTTCGGTTAGCGGTTACGGATTTAATTAAAAAATAGAGAATAAAACGGATTAACCTTTATCCTTCGTTACTCTCTTTAAATACGTCTTCGAGGATTTTAATGCGGATTTTGCGGATAGTCATGTATTCTTCCTTATATCCGTATGCTCTTAGCGTTTCTTCCGCCATGTTTAAGACGAGAGGAATTAATCGCTTAGTTCTGATATGTGGACTCATTAGCGCTTCCATTAACTGAGCGATGTAATACTTTATTTTCCTTCGGACTTTATAGCGGTATTGGCGTATGTATTCGGGTTTATCTATACGCCCGTTTTCGATTAGCTCTCTTTCCGTTTCACTCCAAAGCGATTTTACATATTCCGCCATGTTATACGGTTATCGTATTAGATATATATCTGTTACTATAATCGGAGTGGAAAAGTGTTATTTACGCTCTAGCAGAATTTCATAAATGTGGTCTATTCGCTCGTTCAGGCGGTCTATCCGTTCATCGATAGCGTTTAATCGCTCTTCAATACGGTTTAATTGTGATTCGATTCCGTTTAACCTAACGCTAACGGTAAAAAACGTTTTAACCGTCTTCCAAATTCCGTTAAGCTTCACATTATCACGTCCGATAAAAAATAGAAATAAACAATATCTTGGAGTAAACCATGACTGCCGTCTCGCTGTTAAGCTTAAGGCGTTGCCTCAACGACGTGAATGCTCAGCCTGTCCGCTACGCTATCGTATTCAAGCGTTATCGATGAAGCGGTGGGATCGAGAGACTCATCAAGGAAGGTAGCGCTTATGTAATCGGCGATTATTGCGTTATATTCCGCCAGAATGTCGTCTACCACTTCGCCCGCTTCCTTACCCATTCTCGCCATCACTAGACCTTCGGTGAACACGTTAGCTAACAAAGCCTTAATTCTCGGCAAATGAGTGACTTTGAACATCGGCACGGGTGAACCCGTTATCGAATCGACCGTTCCCTTGATCTTTTCAAGAACTTTACCTTTTCCTTCGATTGCCTTAATAGCCTTCGGCACGCATCCCCATACCTTGTTCATATCGCCCGTGAACCTCAGCGTGTATAGGATGTTGTTAATGAATTTTTGCTTATTTGCAGTAACGCCCGTATCGAATCGCCCGCCTTCCGCGAAAGCGGACTCAACGTTAGATAGCCATGCGCTTCCGCCTTTCTTTACTTTAATCTTAAATTTTCTAAACGCCCTTTCGGTTTTGTAGTAGTTCGGGTTAAGTACATTGCTGAATTCTTCGGTTGCAACTTCGGCGATTCTGCTTTGGTATGCGGCTTCGTCGGGGATTACTTCGCTAAGTCTTGCCTTTATCTTGTCTCTCTTCGCCTTTAGGATATCTTCCCAATCGGTTGCGACATCGGTATTTATCCCTTCCGGAAGTTCCTCCGGCTTCCATTCCCCGAATATTCCTTCAAATACCGTCGCCATGTTCTAATATTATCCGCGATTATTAATAACGTTTTCGCCATTTTTACAGATTTTAACGTGTTTAGGATAGCCGCCGGGTTTAGCGCGTAATCCCAGCTTAGCGGCAACCCGGTATACTTTATATTTCGGGATTCCTAATATTCCGGCTATTACTTTAGCGGAAATTATTCCGTAATACTTCACGATAAACGCTACTTCTTCCGGACATAATCCGCATACGTCTAAATCCGGTGTTTGTTCGTTCCGCTTTTTTCCGGTATTCATAACGCTAATAATACCGCGGATATCTAAACCGGTATTCGTAACTTAGTGTTGCGTCTTTCGTTAGAATTTCGCGCTTAGATAGCTTACTTTTACGCTCCGGTATAACGTATATTCCCCATGATATTATGCGGTTCGCTAACTCCGGACGCCCTAACGATATAGCTTTATCGCGCATAAACACGTACGAATTACCTAACAACGTGTTAAGCGGTTGCTCATCGACCGGAATACGGTTTAAATCGATTATTGTATGTATCGGTTCGTCGTATTTGACCGTACCGTAATGCCCCTTCGATTTGTTACGGACGCGTTCACGCCTTCCTTTTCTCCGCATTAGCTCCGATAGAAACTCCGCCAATTGCAGTAATGTATTCGCGACACGCGTCCATGGTGACGTCATTTTACCCATGTCGATTTGATAGCTAACGAAAAAATCGGCGTTCATTCCTTCGAGAAACTTAGCGGTTAAATCCGTCAATCGAACCGCGTTCATAGTGAAGTGATGATTATCCGCGTTAAGTACGGTGTAATACCTTTGCGCTAACTCATGCGTAATCGAATCTTCCGTTTTTGGAATCCCGCTAAATCCGGCTTTCGCATAGTTCACAATTTTAGTGATTATACCGCGGACAAAATCAACGCCCAATTGTAGTAATGATATCTCTTTTTGCGTCTCCGTTCGTTCCAACTCGCAACGGACGGATTTAGCTAACGCGTAAATTTCCATCAGCGCTTTCCGTCTTTCGGTCGAACGGACGTATACGATCGAACGCGCTATTTTATCCTCAACTTCCTTTAACCGGAAAGATACCGCTTTTCTCAGCTTAACCGCTTCGTTATCTCGCCTAACTATTCCGCCGATAACGTTACGTATCCTTTCCGATACCGCTTTACGGATTGATTCGAAACGCTTTATTCTGCGGATACGGACTCTATC
>QNCD01000138.1 GCA_003644385.1 Candidatus Omnitrophota bacterium | reverse complement strand
TAAAAAAGAAAGCCAACACTCAATTCGACCCAAAAGTGGTTGAAGCATTTTTGAAGGCGATTAAGACAAAAAGAATAAAAAAATACTTGAAAAATTATAAACTTTAAAGATATAATAGTATTTAAGTTAGTTTAAGAACTACTCTCTGAACACCGCTAAACCGCAAAAATTCCGCTAAAACGCAAAAATTCTTTGCGCTTTTGCGGTAATTTAGCGTCTTTGCGGCCTCAAGAATGGGTTGAAATTGATGCTTTCCTAGTTGTTAAATTACCTAAGTATTTTGATGCAGAAGCAATTAGAATTATTTAAAACAGAGCAGGAGAGACGAAAGATATTTAGAAGAGACAATTTTCGGCCGAGTTTTTTCAGTGTCGTCAAAATACACGAGAAGGCAATACTGATTGCCATAGGGCTTATCATTGTCTCCCTGATTTCTTTTTCCCTGGGCGTGGAAAAGGGAAAGAGATTAATCAAAGTACAATTGGAGAACCGCGAAGAAAAAAATGTTTATGCTCAGCAGTCTTTGAAAGAAAAAATCTTGCAAGTAAATCCCGTTAGAAACATCAAGCAAAAAGCCGATAATAAAATAGTTTTTAACGGGGTAAAGGACGATAAATCCGAAGTCAAAGCCGGGTATACCATTCAGGTGGCGACGTTTAGGACGAAAACTTATGCGCAAAAAGAAGCGGAGAGGTTAAAAAAGAAGGGGCTAGAAACCTTAATAATACCTAGAGGTGAGTTTGTTACAGTGTGTGTGGGTAATTTTTTCGAAAGACAGGAAGCTAAAATATCTCTAAACCAGCTTAAGAAGACCTATCACGATTGTTTCATTAGGAGGTTATAATGTCGATACACTCATCATTAAACACTTCTGAAAAGAATAAAAAGATGCGTTCTGTGCTTAAACGCGCAGAAAGACTAAAAATATTGATGGAAAAAGGCGAATGGGAAGAAGGAAAGAGCATTTTCGGCCTCCCCAAAATAAAGACCGCGAGAATCAAAATTAAGAAGGAAAAGGCAGCTCCAGCCACAGCTGCTCCTGCGGCAGGTGCAACAGAAACTGCCCCTGTTGCGGAAGAACCCCCAAAGGCAAAGGCCTAACCCTGCTATATTATATTTAATGGAACCGCTAAGCCTTATTATATCCTTTGCGCGATTTTTTATTCTCTTGCTAATAGCAATGACTGTCCATGAATTTGCTCACGGCTGGGTTGCTTATAAACTGGGAGACTATACGGCAAAGTCAATGGGCCGCCTGACCCTTAATCCTCTAGCTCACATAGACCCTTTTGGAACGATTCTGCTTCCCATACTTATTTTTATTGCCAGCGGCGGGCGGTTTATTTTCGGCGCGGCTAAACCCGTTCCTATTAACTATCTTGCCTTAAAAAATCCCAGAAAAGATATGATCTGGATCGGCTTAAGCGGACCGGTAGCAAATATTCTGCTGGCAATTGCCGTCAGGATAATATGGTCAGTCTTTCCGGCATCCTCTGCCCTGGTTGATACTTTCAGTATGTTTATCTTTATCAATATCATCTTGGGAGTTTTTAATCTCATACCGATACCTCCTCTGGACGGCTCAAGGGTTTTGATGGGCTTGCTTCCGGAAGACATAGCTTTAAGCTACGCAAAAATAGAACCATACGGTTTTTTTATCATTATGCTGCTTTTTATGTTGGGCTTTTTTCAGGCGTTTGTCTGGCCGCTGGTTGCCTTGATTTTAAATATTTTAGGCGTATGAAGATTATCGAGCTGAAATTAGGAAAGCGCAGTTATCAAATAAAAACCGGATTTGGCGTAATCAAAAATCTGGGCAGAGAAATCAGGAGGCTTAATTTAGGAACAGATGCTTTTATTGTTACTAATAATCGAATAAAACTGAGGTACGCTAAAAGTTTGCTTGAGCCGCTTAAACAAAGCGGGATAAATTACATTTTTAAAACCGTAGCGGATTCTGAGAAAAGCAAGTCTCTAACAAGCTGCCTTGGGGTAATCCAGGAGTTGGCAAGATTTGATCAAAAAAGAAAGGTTTTTATTATAGCCTTCGGTGGCGGCGTAATCGGAGACTTAAGCGGCTTTATATCCGCTATTTATAAAAGAGGTATTCCTTACATCCAAATCCCAACGACTTTACTTGCTTGCGTGGACTCCAGCATCGGCGGCAAGACAGGGGTGGATTTGAAATTCGGCAAAAATCTTGTGGGAGCTTTTTATCAGCCGAGGCTGGTTATGAGCGAGCTGTCTTTCTTAAAATCCTTAAGCTTGCGGCAGGTCCGCGCCGGCCTGGCCGAGGTAATAAAGTATGCGATAATAAAAGACAAAAAACTGTTTTTCTATTTGGAAAAAAATTACCCAAAGATTATCAACTTGCAAAAGCGAGCCTTGGAGCATGTCGTAAATCGCTGCGCGCAGATTAAATCCGGCATTATCCAGAGAGACGAAACAGAAGAGAAAGGCCTTCGGACTATTTTAAATTTCGGTCATACTCTGGGTCACGCTATAGAAGCGGCGGGTAATTACCAAAAATATAATCACGGCGAGGGAATAGCATTAGGAATGGTTTTGGCCGGTCAGATCAGCAAGGAATTGGGGCTTACAAGCGAAAATGTGCGTTCCAGGATAGAAAACTTGATCAAATCAGCCGGATTGCCAGTTTTTATAAAAGGCCTGTCCTTGAAAAAAATTATCGAGGCTTACTACCGGGATAAGAAATTTATAGGCGAGATTAACCGACTCGTATTAATCAGGGACATAGGTAAGACTGTAATTAAACAGAATGTACCTCTGAACATAATTAAGGATAGCTTAGCCTCAAGGTCGAATCTTTAAATTTGACCTCCACGCCGTCCGGCTCAATTTTGACTACCTGAGCCTTCCCGATGTAATCGCCAACCTTAACCATCCGGTCGTTGATTAAAGCCAGATATTCTCCGTCGCTAAAAAATATGCCGTTCAAAGATAAACCCGAAGCCTCTTTCCTTGGAGAGGAGATTTTTTCATTCGGAATCCTTAACGTTTCGGAAGCCAACGGAGTATGCCGGGCAGGCATTTTATAAATCTTAATTACCAATAAGCTTACCGAGCTCAGCGCAATCAAAAAGAGAACGGCAAAAACTACTTTGCTAAGTTTGGATTTGCCCCCCTCAGGTCTATCAGCTTCTAACCCAGCGTGCTTTTTAGATTTGTCCTCTAATCTTTTAAGGGCATCATAAATAATGCTCATTTAATTCCTCGATGCATTTCCGGGTAATTTCTCCGTCGATTGTATTAACCTGTGCGGCGAAACCCGCCAGCAGGCAGCGGTCGCATATGATATTTACTAAACGGGGCACGCCTTGTGAGTAATTATATATAAT
>QNCD01000137.1 GCA_003644385.1 Candidatus Omnitrophota bacterium | reverse complement strand
TTATTACCAGTTCAGGCCCGCGAGAAGGAAAAACTACAATTATGACTAACTTAGGCGTTGTAATGGCACAAGCCGGCGCAAAGACTCTGTTGGTTTCCTCTGACTTGAGGCGTCCGGTTTTGGCTAAGACCTTTGGCATAGAGAGAGAGCCGGGTTTTAATGAACTTCTCACTGGCGCAGTAAACTTAGACCAGGCACTGAGGAACGTCGCGGATATTATGCTGGGAGAAATGAAGCTCGATGAAATTATATCCAGATCTCCCGGCATAGATAATATCTGGATTCTTCCTAGCGGAAGCTTACCCTTTAATCCAGCGGAGATTTTAGAATCAAAAGAGTTAACCCCTCTAATCGAAGAATTTAAACGCAGATTTGATGTTATTCTTTTTGATTCACCCCCGATTCTTCCAGTAACTGATGCCAGCCTTTTAGCTCCTAAATTAGATTGCGCGGTTATTGTCTATGAGATTGGCCGAACCAGCCGCGATGCCCTAATGCGTGCCAAAACTCAGCTGGAATCTATGGGCGGAAAAATCTCCGGAGTAATCCTGAATCACACCCAACCTCAAACCGAGGCTATCGTGCCCTACCCTTATTACTACAAATATAAATACAGATACTACGGGAAAGAAGAGCCGGAGAAAAAACAGGAGAAGCGAAAGAAGCAGGAGGAAATATAATTCTCCACAAACGAGTAGTTCGTAATTGCAAAGTTCGGGGAGAACTTATGCTTATGAAAGGGGCTAAATGCCCCTTTAATTTTTGGAACCTCTACTTAATAAAATCCATAAATTAATATACATAATAACAAAAACATTAGCCAATTTAAGAACTACTCTCTGAACACCGCTAAACCGCAAAAATTCTTTGTGCTTTTGCGGTAGTTTAGCGTCTTTGCGGTGTCAAGAATGGGTTGAAATTGATGTTTTTCTAGTTGTTAAATTACCTAAACAAAAACATTTTTCTTGACAAATCACAAATCAGGTGGTAGATTTTTATTATAGTTAATTCACTTTTTACATAATAATATGAAAAAACTGAACTCCATACAAATAGCAAAAAAACTTAGAGAAAAGGGTGTAGTGCTTTTTAGCCCTCTTGATTTTCAAAGGATGTTCGAGGCGTCAAATTTTTCTGCCAGGAATTTTATCAATCGGCATATCTCGACAGGGCTATTTGTGAAAGTCAGAAACGGGTTATATGCTTTTTCCGAGAATATGCCCCCAAGGTTTCTTATCGCCAATAAGCTATATAGTCCATCGTATATTTCTTTTGAAACCGCACTTTCTTTTTACCACATAATGCCGGAAACAATTTATACCGTCTTCTCGGCAACGCCCAAGGCTTCCCGCCGCTTTACTTCTTTAAGCACAGATTACGCATATCACCGCATACGCAGAGATTTATTTTTTGGCTATCTGGCTGAGAAGATAGAGAGCGTCACGGTAATGATTGCCGAGCCGGAAAAAGCGCTTTTAGATTATCTTTATTTTGTGGATTTGAAAAAGAAAACCCTGAGCGACAGAATAGATATCAAGCGGGTATCGAAAAAAACCTTATTAAAATATGCCCGCGCCTTTAAGAGAAAGGGCCTGCTTGTATTAATAAGCCGGATATATGATAAGTGAAAAGACGATAAAAGAGCTTGCCCATAAATACCAGACTACCGAGATTAATGTCATCCGCGAGTACTGCCAGCATTTATTCTTATCTTACTTCTATCAAAAGAAGAAATCCGAACATATACTTTTTAAAGGCGGCACAGCTTTAAGGGTAATATACGAGAGCCCGAGATTTTCCGAAGACCTGGATTTTACCGCCGTAAATATCAAAATACCGGAAATCGAAGAGATTTTTATTGATTCCATTTTGGATATTGAAAAGACGGGTATAGAAGTTGAACTTGAAGAAAGCAAGATAACCTCCGGCGGCTATCTGGGCATTGTTTTTTTTAGATTCCTTGATTTTAAGGGCATTATTCAATTAGAGGTGTCCTTGAGAAATAAAGGAAAAGTTAACTCAGAGATAAATCTTATTAATAGCGATTACGTCCCGCCATTTAACGTAATCAGTCTTTCCCAGGAGCGGTTAGCAAAGGAAAAGGTTAGGGCATTGTTAGAGAGGGCTAAGCCAAGAGATTTCTTTGATATCTATTTTATATTAAGGTCCCACTTATCAATCAAAAAAAGCGGCCTGGAACTATATAAGATTTCAAAAAAATTAGAAGAAACAAAAATTGATTTTAAAAGAGAATTGGGGCTTTTGCTTCCGAGGAGCCACCATATTATACTGAAAAATTTTAAAGATGTCCTAAAGCGCGAGCTTAATAAGTATGCCTGAAAAAAACGGACAGGCTATACTTGGCGTAGTAGTCTCTTTGTTGTTTCTCGTCTTTGTATTATTCTTCGGTATTTCTAAGCAACCCCTTCAGCTACTTCCCCTAGTTTTTGTCCTGGCCCCTATAGTATTTCTCATCACCTTTATCAACACCGACGCAGCCTTAATTTTGCTAATCTTCTCTATGCTCCTTTCCCCGGAGCTTAAATTAGCCGAAGTCCCTCAGCGGGCAGTGGTTGTGCGCATAGATGATATCCTGCTTTTCGTAGTGTTCTTCACCTGGCTGGCAAAGATGGCAATAAATAAACAATTAGGACTGCTTAAACATACTCGCCTTAATGCGCCTATAGCTGCTTATATATTGGTTTGCATAGTCTCAACCGGCATAGGAATATTGGTTGGCAAGGTAAGTCCGCTTAAGAGTTTCTTCTACATCCTGAAATATATCGAATACTTTATGCTCTTTTTTATGGTAAGTAATAATATCCATAGCAAAGGGCAAATAAAGATTTTTATTGTAGCCTTTTTGATAACCTGTGCTTTAACTTGCACTTACGCAATAGTAACAGCTGGACAGGTCGGAAGAGCTACTGCCCCTTTTGAGGGACCAAAAGGCGAGCCCAATACGTTGGGAGGATATTTAATTCTACTATTTGCGATAGCGGTAGGCATTTTTCTATATAGTCCTTCCAGAACCTGGAAAATTTGTTGTGGGGTTTCGAGCTGTTTTATATTTGTTACTCTGCTCCATACGCTTTCACGCGGCAGTTACATAGCTTTTATTCCGATGTACCTGACCCTTATTGTATTAACCAGGAGGGGAAGGA
This sequence comes from Candidatus Omnitrophota bacterium, assembly GCA_003644385.1. GTDB lineage: Bacteria > Omnitrophota > Gorgyraeia > Gygaellales > Profunditerraquicolaceae > B70-G16. The sequence goes on along the minus strand of QNCD01000137.1, from coordinate 287 downwards.
TTCTACTTATCGGAGCGTTAATATTGGGAATACTTATTCTTCCGGCTAAAGTGCCAACCAAGGTAACCCAGCGGATAACCAGAACGTTTATTCCAGGAAGGGTATATGAGCCTTTGGAAGGCGCGCGAATCCCCTTGGATCAGGCTGCTTCAGCGAGAATTGAGACCTGGAGATGGGTGCTTAATAGATGGAAAAGTCGCCCATTTTTAGGGTATGGTGTTTCTGGCCTTGGTTTGATTGATTCTCAATATCCAAGGGTAATTGGAGAGACAGGCATTATTGGCCTC
>QNCD01000136.1 GCA_003644385.1 Candidatus Omnitrophota bacterium | reverse complement strand
CCTATAAGCCGTTCGGCGAGTTTTTCACGGCCGAGACCGAAGAGACAATCGGCAACCCGTTCGGTTTTACCGGCCAGTGGTACGACGCCAATGGGCTGCTGACGACCATTACCGATACGCTGAGCCGCGATATCACTTTGAGCTATGACGTGAACGATATGCTGGAGAAGATAACGGATTTTGCCGGAAGAAGCTGGGAATATACTTATGATTCGAACGACCTTGTGGGGGTAACCGGTCCGAACACAACCGATTATCCGAACGGCCTTACCACGGCCTATTATTACGATGAAGACCACAATCTTACACATATCATCGACCCGAACGAAGATGAGATACTACAGAACTATTACGAGGAGCCGGACAGGGTTTGGAAGCAGGACGTTGGCGAGGGCAGTTACGAATTCGATTACGACCCCGACAACAACCTGACAAAAATAACTGACAGGGAAAATAACGAGACGAGAATGGTTTATAACTCGACGGGGCAACTTATGAGCGAGACGGTATATACGGCCGATGCCAACAGTGTGCCGAATTCGTTTACAATTAGTTATGCATATAACGACAATTTGTTAAGGATGAGGACGATTTATCTGGAGGGAAACTGCGTAGATAGATGTGCACTGGACCCTAATTCCTGTGACATATGTGATGGGGAAGGCAACTGTGTCTCAACATGCGACCCTAACAATTGTCAAATATGCGTGGAAGGAAACTGTGTAGATAGATGTACACTGGACCCTAATTCCTGCGACATATGTGATGGGGATGGCAACTGTGTCTCAACATGCGACCCTAACTGCGAGTTTTGTTGTGGGGGTACCTGCATTCAAAACTACGAGTGCTGTATTGATGACACACGTGTTGATCCCATATGTGATAATTGTCATGAACCGGTTGAGCATGTTTTATGGGAATGTGGTCATAATCAATACGATGTGAATTGTCAGAGTGATTGGTGCATAAAAAATACATACAGTTCAGCCTCCTGTGATCACAAAGACCCAAATTGGCCTTGCAGCAAATCAAATTGCGATACTGTGGCAGATGGACTCAAATACGCAGACTATCAGGAAGCATTCGCCACAACAAATTGCCCAAAGGGTGGCGATCCCGTGATCTTAACCGAAAAGTGGAGAACTTACTTTGGTTGTAGCAGTTGCACACCGTATATTTGGAGAGGAGCGTGCGAGATATCAAGTTGCAGTACAGGCTCTTTTCTCTACGATGATTGGATAGGCCAAAAGGACAAATGTGGATGCCCTGGTGCGTGCCCGTGAGGGAAAAAACCTTGACGGAATAGTCTTTGGAAGTATTTAGAAAAATTGGAAATAGTAAAATTTGTTTAAGCATAAAGGAGAAAAAAGATGTTTAACAAAAATCATTTGTTCAAGAAGTTATGGATATTTGTTGCGGTACCAATATTGTTATTCCCATCAACGACTTTGCACGCTGAAATCAGCGAAACTGAGTTGATGAATTTACTGAGGGAAAAGGACCAAATATCCAACACTGCCGGTTATACAATTTCATTCGTGATAGTCAGGAATGCCAAGCGGTTCGATCCTGACCAGGGGCTGGTTTTTATGAATTGCCAAGTTACCTGGACGAGAAAAGATGTATTTGCAATGAAGATAAGCTATCATTATGAACATCCCCCTGTTTTTGCTCCCATCGGAACCTGTGACTACAAAGCTATCGATTATGACAAGGAAGGCAGCTTGATTTTGTGGCGGTCATTAGAGAAGTATGTTGTCTTTGCTCCCGACCGTAATGACAAAGTCGAGAAGATAAAGTCTTTTTTTGTTGACCCTAATGGAATATTAGTAGATAAGGGTGGTACACAAACAATACTTCAGCACTTTCCCGTAGGCAATCTCAACAGTATCTACGAGTTTAATCAATTCCAGTTGGCTGCAGGAAGAGAGCTGTCGAAGGAACTACATAATATTATGTCGATAAAGAGTTTGTCCTCGGGTTTGGTGAAAGTAACTGCAGAAGGCTCATGTGGACCAGGGTTAGAAGGACATTGGGAACTAATGCTGGATCCTAACTCAGACTATCTTGCCAGAAAAGCCGTTTTCACAATAGAAGGGATGGATAGACCATCGCAGGTGACTACATCCAGCGGCGTTGTGGCGAAGGATGAGATAAGACTGGCCAGATCTGGAACTTATAAATATTCAACCATTCTTGAATTATCATTTGAGGTCACTGATATATCTAAAGTAGTGGGCGAAAATAAGCTCTATAATGAGGTACTTTCTTATCTAAACAGTCCTTTGCCTTCGGGGGCACAAATAATTGATCGCCGAGGTGAGAAACCTATCAGAACGACCGTAAAATAGCGTAATTGAAGCAAATCAAATCGTGATACTGTGGCAGCATACAGCTATGATTTTGCAGGCCGGCGGGTATCAAAGACTGTATCCGGCTCACCCAATGTAACCACAAAGTATTGTTATGATGGCGAACAGGTAATAGCTGAATACGCGGGAAGTACTTTAGTGAAGAAATTCGTTTACGGGCCGGGAATCGATGAGCCGATATGTATGATAGATGTTGATGAACAGCTAAATGAAACTTTTTACTATTATCATTTTGATGGGTTAGGCTCTGTGGTAACTATAAGTGACGATAGCGGCGACACTACCTTGATACTACCATTTGTTGTTTTCAAGGCGTCAGTCTTTAGAGTTGTTCCGGTTGTTTCGGTGTGTTTTGATGTATATATGTTTGGTTGGGTTTGTAAAAAAAGCCCCTTGGGTATTGGCGGGGCTTTTGGAGTTTTGAGTTTGTGGCGGGGGGGGCTAATCGGGGCCGTAAGTCCTGTATGGTAGTGTGACAGGGTAATCGCGAACAACCTCGTTGTAATCATCTAACCAGTAAGCGTTGGGATTTGTTGCAAAGGCGACAAACCGTCCGCTATCGGCGTCATCAGCGGCCCTGTGATATTTGAAATAGATTATGTCTTTGGTTTTGCCGATAACTTCTATTTTTCCGGTGGAGTGTGACATAACGTAACGTACTCTTTTTGCCAGGCCGGAAACGCCTGCCTTTGCCTGCTCTATAATTTCGTATGCCTGTTCTATGGGTATGGTATAGGCCTTGTTTCCCACGGCAGGGCGGCACTGGAAGATATAATAAGGGACTGGCCCGATAAAGGACAGTTCGGCGAGCAGTTCGGCGAGAAGTTGGGGGTCGTCGTTGACACCCCTGATGAGCGGCATTTGATTAGTCAAAACCGCGCCGGCCTTTTTCAAGAGGGCAACTGATTTTACGGCTGCCGGTGTCAATTCCTTTAAATGAATGAAATGTGTCATGATGTATATTCTTTTTCTTTCGGTGCTGTATTTTTCTATCATTTGCAGCAAGGCGGTGTCATCGAGGATGCGATAGGGGTTGAATGCGGGTATCTTTGTGCCGATGCGAATTATGCGGACATGTTCGATTTGTCTTAGTTGGTGTATGAT
>QNCD01000135.1 GCA_003644385.1 Candidatus Omnitrophota bacterium | reverse complement strand
GTTAGACACATAACTTCATAATAGTCCACTTCAATATCGTATAGGTAGTTGTCGGGATTGTATACCTCTAAATAGACGGTATTCCCAGTAATCCAAGGCGACATGTAATCGCGGTAATCTAAGAAATAATTTGTTGTGAAATTAGCAACGAAGTTACCATTTGCGTCCTTAATGTAAAACTTTACGGTACTGTAGTCAAGATAAATACGAGCAAAATGAATCCTTATCTTTACTGCATTTGGATGACTTATCCTTCTCGTTTCACTAGAATTATAACCTCGCATAGTTACGTTAACAGTTATTTTTTCAGTCGTAGATACATTAACTCTCAGCAAATAATGATCAACACCAGTCCAGTAATCATTCACGCTCCAATTAAAGGCCAAGGAACTGGATGTTATATTACATCTATCTGGAAGATTAATAATCACATTCGGAGGAGTTACATCTGCCCTAACAGTAACAGATTTACTAGCAACGTTTCCAACAGCGTCAGAAATAACAACAGTTACATCCCAATAACCATCGCTGGGAAATGATACTTCTGGCAACCCAGACGGATACTTCACATAATATCCGTCTATTGAAACCTCCCACCAATAACCCCAAGGATTATCAATAACAAACTTAACTTTATTTCCTGAAATCCAGCCGACCTCATAGCCATAAACATCAATCCAGCCACTTATATTTGTTATAAAGCGACCATAAGCATCATAAATATAGAGATTGGCACCATAGTCAAGGTATATGCGGTAAAATTTGATGTAAATTGCTGCAGTGTCAGGGTCGCTGAGTTCCCACTCATAATAGGTGTCATATCCGCTATGATAAGTATTTGGTGTTAGATCCATGTATTTTTCGGTGAAGTTTGTATATAAACCTCCCTTATATTCACTTATATTAGTTCCAGCACAGTAAGTGGCCACCCTTGTATTATTTAGGTAAAATGTTACATTTCCAAGACCTGCAAGATTATCACTAAACGAGATATCGAACCCAACGGTTGCAGGAACCACACCCTTATCAACCGGAGAGATAATATCAAAACTTGGCGGCGTTTTATCATATATTACCCAAACCTGTAACCACGCATCAAAATACGTAGTCAAAACACAAATAGAAACATTATATACAGCCTCACCAGAGAAACTCAAAGAAACACTTCTAACATCTGAATTAAGAGTCTGGTACAGCGACCCGTTAATAAAAACTTCCTGATATAATATTCGATCATTAGTGTCAATAGTCCAATTAACCATAACAGTCCCAGTCTTTGTAGGAATGATATTATATTCTAAATCGGTTAAAGAAGCATTAATGTATCTTGCTAAGATAACTCTGGGCATCTTGGTTCCACCTCCGACCACCATGCCAGTACTTACCCCAACATCAAAGTAGTTTCCTACATACTCGTATGAGTAATATAGCTGCTTTCCTGCTTGACTGAAAACGTAGATACCGTAGCCAATACCACAAACTATTTCATCCTTACTGTCATCGTTAAAATCGCCTACGCTAACATGATGAATGTCGTTTTCCCAGAAATCCCTATACCATTTAATAACTCCAGTATCTTCGAACACAAATAGACGAGACTGAGACCCAGTTGAGGCTATTATTTCCATTTTTGTATCATCATCCAAGTTTGTTATTTCAATATCGAGAATATCTCCACTTGCTGTATAAGACCATTTTAATCCACCACTGCTGGTAATTACATAAATTTTATCATCTACAGATCCTACTACAATTTCATAACCACCATCTAGATCAATGTCACTAATCTCAATGTCATAAATGTTACCACCCGTAGAAAATGACCATACCAATGTTCCATTAAGCTCTAGGACGTAGATTTTTCCATTGGTACAACCAGTTATTACTTCTATTTGAGAATCGTTATTTATATCAGCTAATGCTATTGTTCGGACAGTATCGCCATTTGGAATCGTTATATTCCCTTCAATCGCACCAGTATAGTTTACTATTTGAATAAAACCGCTTCCTGCAAAAAGAATTTCTAAATACCCATCATCATCGTAATCAAGGAAAGCATATTCTTTTGACTCATACGTGTAGCTCATTGAAACTCCAAAGTCTTCTTTGAAGAGTAATGACCCATTTATCGTGAAAGCACACTCACATTCCGTATAATTCAATTGGTCGAATGCCAGTACTACAATTTCTTTAAAATTATCATTATTAATGTCGGCTATACCAAATTTGTATCCATATACTGGATATGTCCACTTGAGTTCTAAATTATCGTCATAATAAGCGATGAAGTGGGGACCTGCATGTGATATTATTAATTCAGGTTTCCCATCATTGTCCAAATCGTCTGCAAGCATCCCACCATGTGCATATCCTGAATATTCATAATTCCATTTTACTGCTCCTGTATTGTCTACCAGATAGGCAAGTCCATTTGAACTTCCTACAAATATTTCGTAACCCGTAGTAGCATCTATGTTATTTGATATTACAGACAGGAGTATGCCAGCTAAATTTAGATTAAAATAGGGACTTCCGTTATCGTTTATCACGTATATGCTTGCTCCACTTAATACGATTATCTCAGAATTGACATCTCCTTCAACTTGATCAATTAGTAATTTTTGACTGGGTTTCCTACATCAAACGTCCAGATGGTGCTATCGTATCCCTCGCATAAAATAACATTCGTTCCGTCAGAAATTACAAATTCTACTTTTCTATCGTTATCAACATCTCCCACTGCTACGCGTGTGTTGTTAGAAAAGGCTCCCCATTCTTCTGAACCTTTTGAGTTAAGCGATTTAACAAAGTTTTGTCCACCTATTAAAATTTCGGTTGATCCATCGTTGTCCACGTCGCCTGTTGCTAAATCAAGGATATTGGTATTTACGTTCCATAATATTGTTGTAGTACTGGTTGCGTATAGTTTGTTTTGGGTGGCTATCAAAATTTCTGGTGATGTATCTCCTGTTATGTCTGCTACTTTTATTATTTTTACTGAGGAGTCTAGGGTGAAGATGGTTTGGTATGTTCCGTCATGTTGGATCAAATATATTCTTCCATATTTGTCTCCAGCGACTATTTCTGGTAGGCCATCACTATCCAAATCATATACTTTCATTGCTGTAAATGATCTTGTGATTTCCCATAGTTTATATCCACTTCCGTTGAATATTCCTATGACGCTTGTGCCCATATATGCTATGTCTGTTTTTCCATCGTTGTCGAAGTCTGCTGTTTCAACTAGTTTTGCATTACATTCTATTGATCTTTCCCACATAAAGGTAACATTTCCGCTTGTTGAGTTGTATTTGTCTACTCTTATCCAGTATCCGTGAGCACCTATTAGTTCATAGTATCCGTCGCCATCGATGTCTGCTATTGCTACGCTTTCAACGGGTCCTATGCTTAATTTAATTGGTACAAATTTACTTTCATAGTACGTGGGGTTTGATGTCCATCGTGTTAAATAGTATTGGTTATCACCTTGTGCTGCTTTAAAAGTATACTGCGGTTTTACATTGCTTGCAGATAAATTATCATATGATG
>QNCD01000134.1 GCA_003644385.1 Candidatus Omnitrophota bacterium | reverse complement strand
TTATATAACAGCGAATTTAAATACTCCCTGAATTAATCAATTCCATCATCTCATCCTCAGTCTTTCTCCAATTCGCCAGATATGACAAAGCTGGTTTATCTTCCTCTGTTTGGTCAGGTGCGGTTTCAGGAAGACGTTTTAGACGGAGTTTAATAGGGGTTTTTAATCTATTAACCCTGCTTTTGCTAGTCTCTTCATATGAACGTTTAATAATCTTTCTTATTTCATTTGTCTGAAGAGAGTAATCCGGTTTCATATAGCTATAAATATTTTCAAGCATTGGTTGACCAGGCTGGCGTCGAAAACTGTCATTGGGAATGATGTTTTCATGAAGATGGGTTTCAACATTGTATTTAATCACTGCATTTTTATACCGGTTCAATCCACATAATGTTGCTGCTCTTTCATCTGCTTTCAACTCTAAGATCTGATTAAAACCATGTGTTAAATAAAGTGTAATAGCTTGACCCAATAACAAAAACAGGGCAACAGGATTAAGCATAAATAAAAATCCGTAACTAAGGACGCTATCAGTAGCGGATTTGAGGTAACTGTTCAATCGCCGGATATATAAGCCCGTTGATTTTTCCCCATCCATGTAAAAAGCATATTGTCGGGCAAACATCGCCTTTAGCTCGTTAGCTGTTAAAAACTGCAGTGCTGAAAGACCAACCCTCATCACTTTACTACAACCATAGAAAACGTTGTCTAAAGTAGCTATATCATCCTTTATAATGACTTCTGCTCCAGGAGTGATTTTGATTATTTTTACGGGAGCAACTTTAAAATATCGCGATAGTTCAGCAGACAATTTATATAACTCCGGCTCAGTGGCGGGAGTGGCTGTTATAAAATGATCATCGTTTGTCGATTTCTTTTTAAACACAACCGTTAAAGTCAAAAGTCCGTTCAGGCTTAACCAGGTCAATATCGCTAATATCACAAACGACAACTCACCGGTAATAGATAGAACATAAGATATTGATAAAACTGACATTATCACAACCGAAACGCCTAAAATCGGTATGCTAATAAAGTATACAACTGTATAAGATTTCAAGAACAACAGATATAGATACCCAGAGATTTCGTTAATTAATCTATAAGGTTGTTCATATAAATATAATAATAACCTATCTAATAGAAAGCATACAACTCCCGAAACGCTAACAAGCCCGAGAAAAACTAAATTCAACTTTAGGACAAAAAGCATTTATAACTCAACCCAAAATTCAATGCCAGCCCCCATATTAAAGGTCGGAAAATGCGTGAATATATTTAGACTGCTATATATCTATATATTGACATTTTATATAATTGTATCTTACAATATCAAATTGTCTATTCTGAATCATATTGGATGAGTGAGAAAAATGGGTATCTGGAAATTTTATCTCTACCTTTTAAAAATGCCAGTTCCATTAAGACCCATATTTCGGTTACTTTGCCACCGAGACGTTCTACAAGTTTGCATGTCGCCTCAAGAGTGCCACCTGTCGCCAGAAGGTCATCTATAATTAAGACATTCGTACCGGAAGTTATGGCATCTTTATGTATTTCTAAAGTAGCCTGACCGTATTCGAGATCATATGACTCTGAGACAGTTTCTGCGGGAAGTTTACCTGGTTTACGAGCAGGAATAAATCCTACTCCAAGCCGGTCGGCAAGCACACCGCCGAATATGAAACCACGCGATTCCACACCGACAATAGCATCAATACTACAATCTTTGTAACGCTCATGTAAATGGTCTATGACAGCTTTAAAAGCCCGTGGATCTTTTATCAATGTGGTGACATCGCGGAATACTATTCCTTTCTTAGGGAAATCCGGAATATTTCTTATCTTTTTTTTCAACTGCTCAATGTTCATAATCTTATCCTGAAATTTTTAAATTCACCGGTGAATTTCTCCCATTTAACTTCAACATCCGAGACAAAACCTGCGCTAGGGCCGATTTTTATATCTCTAAGCAAATCATTAAGCATACCAACAGTTCCTTCCGCCACAAATTCAACTCGTCCATCGGGGATATTTCTGACCCAGCCTGTTAAGTCGTATTGATGAGCCTTAGCTTGAGTGAAATATCTAAAACCCACCCCGTGAACATGTCCGGAAACAAAACAGTGAAGCCTAGCATAATCTACCATCAGATACCCTCTATTGCTAAATCTACCGCCTGCTGAGGCGTATCGGCTTTAACTATACTATCAATATCCCAAGTACCAAGGCCAACTACTTTTTTGCCAGCATCAAGGGCAAAGGCGATCTCTGAAAGTGTACCATATTTGCCGGAGATGGCGATAAAAGCCTGACCGGTGTTTACGATTATACTATTTCGTGCCCTACCTATGCCGGTGGCAATCGCAATCGAAACATACTCGTTAGCGGTGTTTGGATCATCATACGGAAGGATGCCTACTGTTATTCCTCCCGCCTTTATAGCGCCTTTGCAAGCAGCTTCCATTACTCCACCAAGCCCGCCGCAAATCAGGATGGCATCTTTCTCGGCTATGTGTTTGCCCACCTGATAGGCATATTCAAGGTATTCAGGTTCAACCGTAGAACCGCCGATTACACCGATTATTTTTTTCACAATGGAGATTTAATATGATAGATATTAGATGTCAATTGGAAAGTGGACTATGTCGGGTTTATCTAAACTTCGTTCGCTTCGGAAAAATAACCTACTGTTTCCTTTTATTAGGTATCATTTAAGTTAATATTTCGCGGATAAAAGAAGTTACCGAAGGCAATTTGGGCGAAGTGTAGTGAAGCTTTTTATCCGCTGTTATACGCTGTCGCCCCAAATTCTTCGCTATATTATATCTTATCAAATCACATCTTTTATGATTAGGAGAGCCGCCACGCCCAAAAGGACTATCCCAAAAATCAATTTTATTGATCTTGATTTTAACCTTTTAGCCATTAGTCTGGAGCCGGTTTGACTTCCCAGAAATACTGCTATAACACAAAGTGCCCATATAACCCAATCAGGCTTGGCAGCAGTAGCGATATGAGAAATAAAGCTCGAACTTCCTGAAAAAGTTACCACCATAGCTGAAGTAGCTGCTGCAAATTTTGGTTCCAAACCTGCTATATAAAGCAATGGAACAACAATACTTCCCCCGCCTCTTCCTATTAACCCCGCAAAAAAACCAAGAATACTTCCTCCAACAATACCAAGCGTTATTTTCACCTTTGGTGATAAACTACCTCCTCTAGGTTTCCATCCGCTGAGCATAAGAACTGCTGCTGTAGCAGTAAAAATAGCAAAGATTAAAATTATTGGTTTAGTAGGCAGGGATATATTTACCCAGGTTCCAAAGGGAGCAGAAATAACCATAAAAATCCCAAAGGTTATGGCGGTTTTCCATTCTATGAGCTTTTCTTTTCCATATGTATAAGCTGCAGATGATGAATTTGCTACATTTAGAAGCATACCTAAAGGAATCGCTTGTGTTTTAAAATCCATTCCTAGCCAAAAAAGAATAGGGATATAAAGTTGAGACCCTCCCATGCCAAGCATCGAAAAAACAAAAGCAATAACAAAAAATATTGGTGGAGCAAGATAGAGTAAATTCATTTTAGCACCTCATACTCGGAACAGGGTATACAAAGTTTCTTTCCATTTTTT
>QNCD01000133.1 GCA_003644385.1 Candidatus Omnitrophota bacterium | reverse complement strand
CCTGAAACGCAACACTACTACCGACGTAATCGCGTTTGATATTTCTAATAATAAAAATAAAATTATGGCCGATATAGTAGTCTCAGCGGACCAGGCAAAACGCAATGCCGCAATTTTTAAAACTTCCTGCCTCAAGGAGCTATGCCTATACGTAATCCACGGGGTTTTGCATATATTAGGTTATAAAGATAAAACTGCCAGGCAAAGAAAAAAGATGCAGCAGGAGGCTGAGGTAGTCCTGGCTAAACTCTAGCCGCCTAATCCCTAATTCGTTTGCCTGCTTGAAAGCAGGCTGGTACACCATACTAAAATGTCCATCCATAAAACCGAAGCACTAGTCTTAAATAAATGGGATTTTCGGGAGACTTCCATTATCGCAAAGTTTTATACCCGGGATTTCGGAAAATTTTCCGGATTGTTCAAAGGCATCAGGAAAGAACCGCAAAAGTTTGCCTCAAGCGTAGATATATTTTCTTTTAATGAAATCGTGTTTTATAAAAAGAATAATTCACAGCTCTATCTGGTCTCGCAATGCGATTTAAGGGATAATTTTACCGGTATCAGAGGCAGTATGGATAAGATTCCCATAGCCAGTTTTATCGTGGAATTGCTGGGGGCAATTGTTCCTTTTGAAGAGCCAAACCAGGAGATCCTTGACTTGACTTTACAGTGCCTTAAGCAGCTTGAGACCAGCCCAAACGCCGATAAGATTAAGACCATATATACGGTTAAGGTGTTGGCGCTCTCAGGATTCAAACCGCACCTGGACTCCTGTGTCAGCTGCGGGGCGAAATTTGACGGCTCGGTGAAATTCAGTTTTCAGCTGGGCGGTTTACTTTGCATGAAATGCGCTCTAAAAGACCCCAAGGCGCGTTCGATTTACCGCGGGACAATCGCCTCAATATTATATATCGAGAGAAATGATTTTAGTAATATCCTGAATTTAGGCATGAATCCCCAGATAAAGAAAGAGTTGGGGTTAGTCTTAAATTCATTTTTACAGTACCACTTGGAAAAAGAACTGAAATCGCAGAAAGTCTTGGATAATATCGCTAATTTCACGCCGACCTTGGAACAGGTTTATTAGTATCTTGGAGGAGAAAATGAAAATAGTTATCGTGGGCCCCGGGGCAATGGGTTGTCTGGTTGCCGCTTTTTTATCTAATTCTAAAGAAGAGATCTGGATATTGGATAAAAATAAAGAGCGGGCTGCCGGGATTAATCAAAACGACATTAAGCTGGAAGGTGTCTCTGGTAACTGGCAGGCAAAGGTCAAGGCTACTGCCGATGCAGGAGAAATTAAAGCCGCGGATTTGGTTATTATTTGCGTTAAGAGTTATGATACCGCAGCGGCAGTCAAAGAGGTAAAGCCTTTAGTAGGAGAAAATACTAAAGTAATTACCCTGCAAAACGGAATCGGAAATATTGAGATTATCAGCGAAGCAATAGGAGGGGATAAGGTAATCGGCGGAGTAACTAATCTTGGTGCAACGCTTTTGGGAGTCGGCCAGGTAAGGCATGCCGGGAAAGGGGAAACTGTAATCGGCAGGCTGGATGGGAAAATTCCCGCGCAGATGCGCCTGATCCGGGAGGTTTTAAATAAAGCCGGGCTTGAGACCAGGATTTCCCGCGATATCAAAGGGCTCTTATGGTCCAAATTGATTATCAATGTGGGCATAAACGCGCTTACCGCAATAACGAATTTAAAGAATGGCAGGCTGGTTGAATTTGAAGGCACGCGCAGGATTTTAAAAGATGCGGTATTGGAGGCAGTGCGCATTGCCAAGCGCAAGCGGATAAAATTGATTTACGACGATCCCCTGGTAAAAGTGGGAGCGGTTTGCGAGGCAACCGCAACCAATGTCTCTTCGATGCTGCAGGATGTTTTAAAAAATAAGAAAACCGAAATTGATTTTATTAACGGAGTAATCGTACGCCAGGGCCAGGAGCTAGGCATTGCGGTTCCGGTTAATTCAGCCTTAACGGATTTAGTCAAGACTATCGAAGCAAGTTATAACTTAAGCGTAAAAAAATAAGCCTAAAGAATCAAGATGAAGAAGGTTATTCTGGCGGTAGTTATTTTTGCAGCAGTTTTAAGCGTTGTTGTTTTGAAATGCAAATGTATTTCTATAAGTAACTCCGTAACCACCAGTCAGGGTTCTGTTAATAATGCCTACATTTTAGAATCCCGCCGGCAAAATCTCTTTGATTATTTGAGAAACAGAAAAGATAAGAGCGCTTTGTCGGAAATCGCAGAAATACTTTCTTTAGACCCCGATGATACCGTGGCCTTATGGGCGAAAGGAGAGATCCTGCGACGCAATTATGAATTTGAAAAAGCGAGAGTGATATTCAATAAAATTTTAGCTCAGCAACCTGATTACGCTCAGGCAGCAATCAGCCTTTCCTACATAAAATATCATGAGAGAAATTACGACGAAGCCATAGGTCTACTCACTCCTTTATTGAAAAGAAAGGATTTAGAAAGGGAAAATCTGGCTTTAGCTTATATGCTTTTAGGCAGCATAAACGCAAAGAGGGCTTCTGAGGGCGGCTTAATTTCCAAAGTTATTTACGGAACGCGCATAAAAAATTATTTTGAAAAAGCAAAAGAGCTCGGCCCGGATTTAGCGGAGGTGCGCTTGGGGCTGGGCACTTTTTATTTACTTGCTCCCGCAATTATCGGAGGCGCAAGCGATAAGGCAATAGAGGAATTAAAATACGCAATTAAACTGGCGCCGGATTTTGCCACACCACACGCCCGCCTGGCCCAAGCCTATAAAGAGATCGGCGACCCGGATAATTATAATTTTTATCTTAACCGGGCCCTGCAGTTAGACCCGGAAAATGAAGTAGCAAAAGAAATCCGTTAAAAATAAACAGAAATTATATTTCCGGCGATGAAGAATTTGGAAATCAGCCGCATATTCCGGGAAATTGCAGATATCCTGGAAATAAAAGGCGATAACCCTTTCAGGATCCGCGCTTATCAAAGGGCTGCGCAGAATATCGAAGGCCTGACCGAAGATCTGGAAAGTTACGCAGAAGGCGAGAGGCTGCGTGAGATCCCCGGAGTGGGCGAAGACCTGGCAAATAAAATAAAAGAATTTGTGCAGACAGGTGATATAAAAGCCTACCAAAAGCTGAAAAAAAGCCTCCCCCCGGGTTTACTGAATTTACTCGATATCCCCACCATCGGCCCGAAGACCGCAAAATTGCTTTACGATAAATTAAAAATAAAGAGTATAGCTGATTTAGAACGGGCTATAAGAAGCAATAAGCTGAAGGGTATTTTCGGAATTAAGGAGAAAACAGTCGAGAACATTATTAAAGGAATAGAGCTGCTTAAAAGAGGCAAAGAGAGAATGATTCTGGCTGAGGCGGATTCAGTCGCGAGCAAATTTTTGCAGGCCCTGGGAAAATTACCGCAGGTAAAAAAAATTTGTTTTGCCGGAAGCCTGCGCCGCCAGAAAGAAACAGTGCGGGATATCGATATTCTGGTAAGCTCTTCCCAGCCGCAAAAGGTAATTGAGGCCTTTACCAGAGTGCGGGGGGTAAAGCAGATTTTAGCAAAAGGCCCGACTAAATCCTCGCTGCGCACAGATGAAGACGTGCAGGTGGATTGCCGGGTAGTCCCGG
>QNCD01000132.1 GCA_003644385.1 Candidatus Omnitrophota bacterium | reverse complement strand
GAATTTAGTAACGGAGGACGTTGCTAAGCTTGAACAAAGATTAAAAGAAGCTGTTGGGCGTTATCCTATGAATGCAGCGCCTTATGTTGAATTGGGAACTTTTTATAAAGAGCAGGGAGATTACGAAAAGGCAGAAAAATTATTTAAAGAGGCCTTAGGAGTAGACTCAAGAAACGTATCAGCTCATTTGGCTCTTGCATGGCTATATAAAGAGCAGGAGAATTTTTCTCTTTACCAGGAGCAGCTAGAAAAAACTATAATAGCAATCCCCGAAAGCGGACAGGCACATGCTGAATTAGGAAAATTATTCAGAGAGCAAGGTAAATTTAGCCAGGCAGAAGAGTTACTGAATAAAGCGTTAATATTAGAACCCCAAAACCAGCAGCTTATTATTGAGCTGGTAAATTTTTATAAAATCGTGGAAGATTTTTCGCAAGCGCAGGATGTCATTGAGAAGGCTTTAAGGAATAATCCCAACAATGATTTGTTATTTTCTGAATTAGCAAAGATACAATTTGAACAGGGAGGGTTTAGCCAGGCAGAAGAGTCACTTAAGAAAGCTTTAGAATTGAACCCTAGAAGCCCTATTAGGTATGATGAATTAGCGCAGTTTTATCGATATTTTGGTAAGTATAGTAAAGCTGGAGATTTACTAAAAAAAGCCATAAATTTATTTCCGTCATCTGCTCAAGAGCTATATCTTGAATTAGCGTGGTTATATAACGACCAGGGTAGATTTAATCTGGCTGAAGGGGCATTTAAAGCGGCGTTGCAAGGAGGGCCAGCTGACATTCAAGTTTACATTGAGTTAAGTAAGTTTTACGAAGATAGAAAAAAAATGATTCAAAGTGAAAAAGTGCTTCTTAGGGCAATAGATTTGAGCCCGCAGACAACGCGATTATACATGATCCTGGCAGGATTTTATAAAAACCAAAAGAGATATAAAGACGCAGAGAGGATGTTAAAAAAAGCTGTTTCTTTGGATAGGTTTAATACCGAGAAATATATAGGTCTAGCTTCTTTATACGAAGATATGGGAGAATCCCAGAGGGCAATAGAGTATTCAGAAAAAGCGCAAAGGATACGGCAGTTAGATAAACAAGAAATCCGGGATAGTTTTTTAAAAATAAAGGAAATTTTAGATGCCAGAAAAATACAATTAGTATGGGTACAGTACCCTATGTATAAAGTAGAGCTGCTGAAGGAGATATTCCAAGCAGAGAAAAGGGTTATTTTCGTTGATAATGAAGCAATCTTCAAGGAAGCAATTAAAAAAGACGGGTATTCAGAATATTTTCTTGATTTATCCGCAGGAAATTCTGGGCATTGTACTGCTAAAGGCAATAGGTTGCTGGCGGAAAATATCGCTAATACGCTGATTAAAGAATATTTTGAGCAAAATGAGCTTAAATGAAGGCATGTCTGACTCTTTATAACTTAAGTCTGACACTTGAAAAAAAGGGGAATTTGTGCTATACTTTATATTAGAAAAAGCAGGAGTTTACCGAAAAGGGCAAACCCCAAGTAATTGGGGGGCGCAAAGCCTTTGGACCCCGAAAGGGGCGGCCAGGCTGCCGAAAAAACTAAAAGATTTAAACCCAAAGGATGTGCCTTTGGGTTTTTTGTTTGTGAGGGAACAGAATGAGAAAACCGCGGATTCACCAGGAGAATACAGTATATTACGTAAGCGTAAGGGCTGGGGGCAATGAACTTCTCTTTCGTGAAGAAGCGGATTATGAATTTTTCTTAAAGGTGATGAAAGAAAGACAGGAAAAATATAATTTTAAATTGTACGCCTGGTGCCTGCTTCCCCAGCATTATCATTTTTTATTGGAACCGCAAGTAAAGAATGCGACGGTTTCAAAAATAATGCAGGCAATCAACACAAGCTACTCTTTATATTTTAATAAGAAGTATAACCGCACCGGCCACTTAACCAGCGGAAGGTTCCGGGCAAAGGTCTTTGATAATAAGGATGCCGGGCTCTTGGATAAAGCAATACATCTACAACTGAATCCTCTTTCCTTAGGAATTACGCAGAGATTAGAGGACTATAAATGGAACAGTTACAGGGAATATGCGCAAATAGAGAACTTAGATTTAAGCAATCAGGAATTTATTCTTTCTTTTGTTGAAGGCGAGGATGAAGAGACAAGGAGAAAAAGTTATAAAGAAATACTGGAGAGGAAAGCACAGGGACTTAAAGAAAGAAATATGGCTCCTGAACCAGAGCCGAAAGCGCAAGAGGAATTAGAAATAGAAGAAAGGCCGGTTTTATTAAAGAGGATGGGTTATGGATTAGTTTTAGCAGGAATACTAGCAGGGTTAGTAATTTTACCAAAGGTATACAGAGAACCTTTAAGAGAATATACGCCGACAAAAAGCGCCTTGAATACAGAGGCGTCAGTGAGTTTGCCCGGAGGCCTTGGTTTTTACAGCACTATAAAGACAAAAATAAAAAAGCAGGTTTGGGAAGTATGGAAATTAGGCCCAATAGCACAAGGAGAAACCGATGTTATGGGGCAGCAATAGAAGACTACAGAGTAGAGAGTACAGAGTAGAGAGCAAAACAGGAGGGCTTTTAACTGTTGGGTTTAAGGCCTTTGTTTTGCTTACCGGAATTATTGTGTTTTCGGCTTTATTTTTAAATAATGTTTTTGCCGGAATAAGCAATTATATTATTTATTATGCGGCAAATGACGGAGGCCCGAACTGGCGCATTCTTTCAGCTAATGTTTATCCGGATAGGACTGAGCGGCAATTAGCTATTGATTTAGGCCCGGCAGGGAGCCTGGATGCAGCGCATGCTTTCAGCCAGAGCGTACTCATAGAAGATAACGGGACTTATGTTATGTATTACGCAGGACATGACGGAAGCAACTGGAGGATATTAAAGGCAACCTCAGTTGATGGGGTAAAATGGGTGAAACAAGGCGTATGCCTTAATTTAGGCGCGAAAGGCGCATTTGACAGCGAGCATGTGGTTTACCCTTGCGTATTAAAAGACGGGCGGCTTTATAAAATGTGGTATACGGCTTATGACGGAAAAGGGCACTGGCGCATTGGTTACGCCGAATCACAGGATGGAACCATATTTAAGAACCGTCAGATAGCCTTAGATATAGGTCCTGCGCAGGCGCTGGATGCAGTGCACGTGCATACGCCGGTAGTAATAAAATCCGGGGGTATATATATTATGTATTATGCCGGGTATGGAGGCAATCCTTTAGCCTGGAGGATCTTGCGCGCTACCTCAAGTGACGGGATAAATTGGAGTAAACAGGGTTTGGTTTTAGATATCGGCCAGAAGCAGGGGCCGGATGCCCAGAACCTTCTTCCGGGAAGCGTTATTTTTGAAGAGGGCGTGTTTAAGATGTGGTACTGGGCGCATGGAGATATTTGGAAGATTTTATATGCCCAGTCTTATAACGGCGTAGATTGGGAGAAGAAAGGAATATTTCTGGATGCCGGGCCGGTGCGCTCACTGGATTTCAGAGGATTAGCGGTTCCGGCAGTGTATAGGTATGAGGAGAAAAAATAGACTATATAATATAGGTAAGGGCTGGTCTTTTGTCCTTAAACCAAAGAGGTAAAAAATGAAAAAACTAACCGCTATATTACTAATGACTGTAGTATTAGCCAGCG
>QNCD01000131.1 GCA_003644385.1 Candidatus Omnitrophota bacterium | reverse complement strand
TTTTGGCTCAAGGGCTTAAAAAATTTGCCCTCTAATCTTTCGTTACAGCCACGATCTCTGGTTGAGCCATATAAAACCATTACCTCTTTGAAGCGAATTTACACAAAATCCAGTATACTACCACGTCCCCAAAAATAATTGACACGGGGGCTAGAAGGTGATATTATATTTCACTAAAGGAGATGATTAATATGTCGAGAGTCGAAGTAAAGAAGGATGAACCTTTTGAAGCAGCTCTGAGGCGCTTTAAAAGAAAGATCGAACAGGAGGGGATATTAAGAGAATTGCGCAACCGTAAACACTACGAGAAGCCCAGTGAAAAAAAGAGAAAAAAAGATAGGGGAACAAGGGGGTCAAAAGGAAGCAGGTATTGATGTCTTTGGCGCTTTCAACAGCATGGAATGCCTGGCGCTGGGAAGAGGCCGGCGGTTTAATTTCTGAAATAAGAAATTTAGGTTTTAACGAAGTAGAACTGAGTTTTAATCTTACTACTCCTATTGTAAAGGGAATAGAGGAGCTGGTAAGAGAGCGTAAAATAAAAGTAGTCAGTTTACATAATTTTTGCCCTATTCCAGACGGCTTAAGTCGTGAAGAAGCGCTTCCGGATTGCTATTCTATGGCTTCTCCTGATCAGGATATCAGGATGAAGGCAATAAGATTTACAAAGAGAACCATAGATACCGCAGAAAAATTAGGCGCAGAATTCGTAATCTTACACTGCGGCAGAATAGAGATTGCCGAACGTACGCGAAGATTAATGTCGCTCTTTGAAAAGGGAGAAAAAGGCACCGGGGCCTTCCGGAAATTAAAGGGTTCCATAATAAACGAGCGGGAAAAATGCGGAAGGGGCTTTTTCGAGAATACGCTAAAAAGCCTGGAGGAACTCAGCCGTTACGCAAAAGAAAAAAATGTCAAACTAGGGATTGAAAACCGGATTTATTACCGGGAAATCCCGAACCTCAAGGAATTGGGAATAATCCTTGAAAGGCTTGACAAATCGGTTGTTTTCTACTGGCATGATACAGGCCACGCCCAAGTGATGGAGAACCTGGGTTTTGCAGAACATAAACAGTTTCTTGATTTATGTTCCGATAGAATTGCCGGTATCCACCTGCACGATATCAAAGGATGTTCTGATCATTTAGCGCCAGGTAAAGGCGAATTTGATTTTTCCTGGCTTAGGCCTTATTTAAAAAATAGCGCGTTAAAAGTTATAGAAGCCCATCACCCCTCAAACAGCGAAGAGATAAAGGAAAGCAAAAAAAATCTGGAGCGGATTTTTGATGGAAAAGGATAATATCAGAAAACCGGCTGTAGCAGGCCAATTTTATCCTGCCACCAAAGGCGGGCTTAAGAAAAATATAGACTTTCTGGTTAATTCCCCCTTTGTTTTTAATAACGGCCTGGGGAAGCCAAAATTCAAATCCAGAACAGACGCTGTTGCCTGCATACTTCCTCACGCCGGATACATGTATTCCGGGGCGGTTGCGGGGAAAACAGTTAATGAAATCAAGGTTAAAGACAGGGTAGTCCTTATCGGGCCGAATCATACCGGAAACGGCGCGGCATTAAGCATAATGTCTGAAGGCTCCTGGCTGACACCATTAGGCGAAGTAAAAATAGATTCGCATTTGGCTAAAGAGCTTTTAAAAAATTGTGATCTTCTGCAAGAAGATAATTTAGCGCACGCCTATGAACATTCCCTGGAAGTTGAACTGCCCTTTTTGCAGTATTTTAACGAAAAGATCGAAATTTCCCCGATTATAGTTTTATCCGAAGAACTCTCTACGCTTAAGGAAATAGGGAAAAAACTGGGTAAGACTGTCAAAGACTTAGGGATAAAAGATTCCACTTTGATTATCGCCAGCACAGATATGACTCATTACGAACCGTATACACTAGCGCAGAAAAAAGACCGAGAAGCAATTGATGCCATCCTGGCATTAGACGAAGATGGCCTTTCCCAAAAAGTTACCCGCCTGAATATCTCCATGTGCGGATTCGCTGCCGTAGCGATTATGCTTAGCGCAGCCAAATACCTAGGCGCTGAAAACGCTAAATTAGTGGAATATCAAACCAGCGGCGATATTACCAGGGATTATAGCAGCGTAGTGGGGTATGCGGGCATTATAATTTATTAGTTTGATTCAGTGAAAAGTATGGACGAAACCAAAAAAAATATTGATGAAAGCTGGAAGCAGGCAGTAGAGAAAGAAAAGGAAAACCTGAAAGGTAAAGGAGAATTCGTCCCTCCTGAGCCGGATTTTAACTTTTTCATTACCACCTTGGCAGTGCAGGCATCCGTTGATTTGGGGGTGGCGCCTCATCCGGTCACCAAAAAAGTAGAGGAAAACCTGCCTCAGGCCAAATTCCTGATCGACACATTAAGCATACTCAAAGAAAAAACCAGGAATAACCTTACTGAAGAAGAAAATAAACACCTGGAAAATGTTTTGTATGAACTAAGGATGAGTTACCTCTCGCAGGTAAACAGTAAGAATCACAGTAAGAATCCAGGTAAATAGTCTTTTAAATACGGTAGTAGGGGTTAGTCGTTAGTCGTTGGAAAAGGGTTGGGGTGAGGATGGGTAAACTAAGACCTGACCCCAACACCTTTTCCAATAACCAAATACCCGCCCCAACGACAAGAACAGAATTGTAATGAGTCATTAGGGCAAGTCGTTGAAAAAGAATTAGGGTGAGGATAAGTAAAGAAGGCAAGCATGATTAATAAAGAATTACTGGACATTCTGGCTTGTCCCGCTTGTAAAGGCGATGTAGAATTAAAAGAAAATAAAATCGTCTGTAAAAAATGCGGTAAGAAGTATCCCATAAAAGACGGGATACCGATCATGCTTATTGACGAAGCAGAAGGCTAATTCATGAAAAAGATATTAGTGATCCACGGGCCAAACCTGAACCTGCTGGGCACAAGAGAGCCTAAGGTCTACGGAAAGACTACGCTTGCTCAAATAAACAGAAAGCTGCAAAATATCGCTAAAAAACGAAAGCTAAGCCTTACCATAAAACAATCTAACCACGAAGGCGAAATAGTAGATTTAATCGGCAGGGCAAAGAAAAAATTCTCCGGCTTGCTAATCAACCCTGCTGCCTACACCCATACCAGTGTTGCTATCAGGGATGCTATTGCAGCATCAGGGCTTTTAACAATAGAGGTTCACCTTTCAAATATTTATTCCCGCGAAGAATTCAGGCACCATTCCCTTATTACCGCGGTGGCAAAAGGAGCAATTTTAGGCTTTGGTGAAGAAAGTTACTACCTGGGCCTGGAAGCTCTGGCAGACCTAATTTAATGTCCTCCTTACCACAATTGAATAATATTTTCGGGCAATTAAAAAAGAAACGCTTAGACGCTCTTCTTTTATCCTCGCCTGCCAATATCGTATATATTACGCAATTCCAGGCTAGCAACGCTTACCTCCTGATTTCGGAAAAAGAAACGGCCTATTTTACCGATTCCCGTTATACAGAAGCCGCTAAGCTGAGTATAAAAAAGGGTATAAACATCAGGAAAATAGACCGCTCATTCTCAACCATTATTGCTGATTCCTGCCGAAAACTAAAACTCAAGCGCATTGCCTTTGAAGAAAGGGCCTTAACTTACGCTGAATATAAAAAAATAAAAAAAGAACTCCCTAAAAATGCAAAATTAATCCCTACCCATGGAATCGCAGAAAGCCTGCGCAAGATAAAAAC
>QNCD01000130.1 GCA_003644385.1 Candidatus Omnitrophota bacterium | reverse complement strand
GGGATTTATAAATCAGATAGAGGAAAAAGGATTTTCATTGGTGGAGGTCCTAAGCCCCTGTCCTACGATTTGGAGAAAATCTCCCCCAGATTCAATGAGCTGGATAGAGGGTAAGATGAAAAAAGAATTTCCTTTAGGAATAATTAAAGAAATCTGATGTAGGGGCCGGGCCTGCCCGGCCCTCTAAAAGAAACAATGAAGTTCGATATTATAATTTCAGGTTTTGGCGGCCAGGGTATGATGAGTTTAGGAAAAATAATATCCCAGGCCGCACTTATGGAGGATAAGCAAATTACTGGTTTTCCTTCTTACGGAGCTGAAATGCGCGGCGGCACAGCTCATTGTTTCATAAAAATATCGGACTCAATTATTGCCTCGCCTTTTATAGAGAACTCTGATATAGCTATAATTTTGAACCAGCCTTCTTTGGATAAATTCAAGAGCCGGTTAAAAAAAGGGAGCCTGGCTATACTTAACCGCGACCTTATAAATAAAGAATCTTTAGACAAAAATATAAAAAAGGT
Source organism: Candidatus Omnitrophota bacterium (assembly GCA_003644385.1). Classification (GTDB taxonomy): domain Bacteria; phylum Omnitrophota; class Gorgyraeia; order Gygaellales; family Profunditerraquicolaceae; genus B70-G16. Next base: position 3,196 of record QNCD01000130.1, on the reverse strand, counting down.
TAGCCTGCCGCTTAATAAAATCGCTTTGGAATGCGGTAGCATAAAAGTTGCTAATATAGTTGCCCTGGGTGTTTTAGTTTCGGTATTGCCTGACTTTTTAAAAGAGGCCTCTGTCCTAGAGGCTTTAAAACAAGCCTTTGGTAAAAAAAATATCTGGAAGCAGAATCTAAAGGCTTATCATGCAGGCCAAAGTATTGGCAGCAAGGAGGTCGCTTGTGCTAAGAGTTAGGTTTGCACCTTCACCTACAGGATATTTGCATATCGGTGGGGCAAGAACATGTCTTTTTAACTGGCTTTATGCTAGAAAGCACAAGGGTGAATTTGTCTTAAGGATAGAAGACACTGATGTTGCCCGTTCAAAAAAAGAGTATTTAGATGAGATACTTGAGAGCATAAAATGGCTGGGTATGGATTGGGATAATATTTATTACCAATCCCAAAGGTTCGAGATTTACCATCAACAGGCTCAGAAGTTAATCGAACAAGGAAAAGCTTACAAAAAAGAAGGGGCAGTATTTTTTAAATATGAATTCCAGACAATAGAGATAGATGATTTAATAAGAGGTAAAATTACCTTCAATGAATTGCCTAAGAGTGAGGAAGTTATAATAAAAAGCGATAATTCTCCTACTTATAATTTCAGTTGTGTTATTGATGATGCCCTTATGAAGGTAAATAATATAATAAGAGGCGAAGACCATATATCAAATACTCCCAAGCAGATATTGATGTATAAGGCCTTGGGTTTCCAAGTCCCTAAATTCGCTCACCTGCCTTTAATTCTGTCTCCTGAAGGAGGAAGGTTGTCAAAGCGCTTTGGAGCAACTTCGATTCGAGAATATAAAGAATTAGGCTATCTTCCTGAGGCAATAGCTAATTATCTTATGCTGCTTGGGTGGTCACCGGGAGAGGATAAGGAAATTTTTACCTTGGATGAGGCAAAAGAAATCTTTGAAATTACAGATGTCAATAAAACCGGCGCAGTTTTATCTCTGGAGAAATTAAACTGGATAAATTCCGAATACATCAGGGCCAGCAGTGATGAGAGATTGGTAGGTTTATTTGAGGAGCATTTGAAAAAAGATGATTTTCTCCCCTCTTGGGTGGATAAAGAATATATGAAAAGAATCGTTGAGCTTTTTAAAGAGAGGACAGTTAAGCTGTCGGATTTATTTGAAAAGAGCAGATTTTGTTTTTATGATGATTTTGCATACGACCAAGACTCAAAGAGCATCTTAGAGAAAGATTTATCAAGCCAGGTAAAAACCTTGGCAACAAGTTTTTCTTCTATGGAAGATTTCAATAAAGAGAACATTGAGGATGTTTTTAGAAGTACGGTCAAAGATTTAGGCTTGAAAGTGCGTGATTTGGTGCATCCGGTACGTATTGCTTTAACCGGAAGAAAAAACGGCCCCGGCCTTTTTGAGACAATCGAAGTTCTGGGAAAAGAGAGAGTGCTTAAAAGATTAGAGAGGTTAATTAGCTATTGGGAAAAAGGAGGTGTTGATGCATAAATTATTTTTATTGTTACTTTTTGCGGTTTTGATAACTCTTGGAGGCTGTCAAACAGTAAAAGGCATAGGCGAAGATATCAGCAACACTTGGAGTAATTTAAAAGAAGCGGATGCCCAATTTCAGGAAGATTGGTGGTAGATGTTTTTTCTTTTACTTGTTTTATAATTAGCCTTTATAATATTTGCCCCGTGGTGTAATTGGCAACACGACTGACTCTGGATCAGTTATTTGTGGTTCGAGTCCACACGGGGCAGCCAATTCAGAGAGATTCCCAGATGAAGCCGGCTAAACAAAGAATACCTGAAATAATAAAGATTTTATGGAAAACTTATCCTAAGAGCCACACAACCTTTTATTTCAAAAATACCTCTTCAAATACGTATAACTTATTTAATTTATCAACCAATAAATTAAACGAATTGGAGGGAAAATATGGAAAGAAGAAAAGCACTCCTTATAGTAGATGTCCAAAATGATTTTTGTCCGGGCGGGAAATTAGCTGTAGCTGAAGGGGATGAAGTAGTTGCTGTTTTGAATAAATATACAATGTTTTTTTCTAACAAGAGACTCCCTGTTTTTGCCTCCCGCGACTGGCACCCGCTAAAGACAAGCCATTTCAAAAAATACGGGGGGAATTGGCCCCAGCACTGCGTTCAGGAGACAAAAGGCGCGCAATTTCACCCGGATCTCTTTTTGCCCGAAAATACTATAATTATATCCAAAGGTATGGATGAAGACGAGGATAGTTACTCTGCATTTTTAGGTAAGGATTTAAGCGGCGATGGTTTTTTAGATATTTTGCAAGAATTGGAAATAGAGGAGCTTTTTATCGGAGGACTGGCTACGGATTACTGCGTGAAAAATACAGTCCTTGATGCTTTAGATAACGGCTTTGAGGTAAACTTGTTGATAGATGCTATAAAGGGTGTAGACAAAGATACCTCAACTCAGGCTATAGGGGAAATGATAGATTCTGGGGCAGGAGAGATGACTTTTGCTGATATATCTAAATCAGCACAAGAATAAATATCAAAACCAGATAATTGCGGAAGTTGAAATTTGAGAAAAGTGCCTAATTTGTTACATTTTTCGGTATTGTTTCCTGCCTTTTGATAAACTTTAGTGTCAGATTTGACTTAAGGGTTCAAAACCGTATAATAGTAATATAGTCCGCTTATTCCAATTACCTATTTTAATCCTGAAAAAGAAAAGGGATATTAAAATTACGGCCAAAAATCGGCTTAATAAGATTTGTTAAGCCGATGTTTGTACACACATAATCACGGAAGGTGAGAATTATGGCAGTAGAAAACGGGAAAACAGTAAAGTTTCATTATGTTGGAAAACTCGAAGATGGTGCAGTGATTACTGATAGCAGAAACTCATCACCAACCGAAGGCAAAGTTGGCAGCGGTACTTTCATAGAAGGCATAGAGGAAGGACTTTTGGGAATGGAAAAGGGTGAAAAAAAAGAGATAACTATATCTCCGGAGAAAGGTTTTGGTTCACGCCGGCAGGAAAACGTTATAAAAGTTAATAAGCCTTTGGTTGAAGGCCAAGATGTCCAAAAAGGCAAGGTAGTCAAGGTTAAAGCTAAGGATGGCAAGGCTTACGAAGGCAGGGTTGTTGAAGTAGGAACAGATATGATTACTCTTGATTTTAATCACCCTTTAGCTGGTAG
>QNCD01000129.1 GCA_003644385.1 Candidatus Omnitrophota bacterium | reverse complement strand
TGCCACCTCTTTTTCATCAGTAAGTGCGCGCGCGCCAAAAGCGATCACCCGGTCCTTTACGTCCAAAATCGGAAAAATTAGGCGCTTGCGAAATCGGTCATAATAACCTCCGCCTTCGCGGGAGCAAAATAATCCTGACTTCTCCAACAATGTCAAACTTATGTTTTTACTGCGAAGGTAATTAAAAAGACTGTCCCATTTATCCAGGCTCAGGCCTAACGCAAAAATCTGAATTGTCTCCTTGTTTATGTTGCGTTTGTTCAAATATTCCCGCGCTGATGCACCCACGGAGGAATTTAAGATATTTTTGTAAAAATTGCAGGCCAATCCGTTTACCTTATAGAGGCTGGATATGAAACTGGTAGCCTTGCCGGAAGAGCTATCCTGGGGCAATACAACGCCAGCTTTACGCGCCAATGTCCTGACCGCCTCGGGGAAATCCATCCGCTCGTATTCCATTAGAAAACTAAAGGCGTTTCCGCCTTTGCCGCAATTTCCAACAACAAAATTGGGCGTTGTATAAGAATGCTCTTCTGCCACTGTCAAATTATATACTTCTCCTGTAAAATCCTTCTTTATAATTTTGCGGATAGGTGAAATTTGATAGAAAACATTATTAATTTGAATTATATCTGAAAAATGTAATTTAATATCTGTTTGCCATAAAATAGTATATGCGGCTTTATGCCTAGTCCCTCTTTTATCTACCCTGGGCACTTGGACATTGACTATTGGAGAAATACCCAATCTTAATAAAATATCTTTGAGTTGTTCAGCTAAAATTAAGGAAATTGTGCTAATCGTTCTATATTTTCTATCGCACTTGCATTTAGAAAGCTTTTTAGTAGTATATCCGTCTCCTTTAAAAATAGCCTCTAAAATTATCTCCTGTTTTTCTGGTGGTAAGTTTTGTAATTCAAAAGGGATATGTTTATTTTCTGCGCCTTTCCCACAAAGATTTTCAAAGATATTAGCCAGTTTGGAATTACAGGCGGTTACTTCTAAACCAGTTTTGCCCCTCTTGCCTCGGATATGAATAGAGGCTTCTATATAGAAAATATTCTCAATAAGATTTTTTATTTCTTCAGCAAATTCTTTTTCATGATTTCCTAAACTAAATCTAATATAAGCTCGATGGCTACTGCCTTCTGCTATCCAGTATCCTATTAATTTTAAAAATCTTTCATCAATTTCTAAATCAGTCGGAATGGATTTTATATTTGGGCCAAAATTGCTAACTCTACGATTATAATATTTATTCAGATCTATAAATTTTTTATCTTCTCTTTTATGATTGATTGGATAAAGCAAGTAATCATTTATATCAAGTTGCCTGGCAGGCAATTTTTGTATTCTATACTCATTGAAAAATTTTTCAGTACAATTCAACCTACATCGCCACTGACATATTCTATTTCTTCTTGATTCATACTTGCAGTTTTTTGTTTTTATAACAAAAACTTCATGATCTGCAGTTACAGTTACAGGAAAATTTGACTTTCTTGTATATATTTCCGTAAGTTTTCCTTCATAAGGTCTCCATAAAGTTCTTGTAACCGGCATATATCTTCCACGATGAGTCAATACTAATTGCCCAATTTGCACGTCCTCAATGCTATGAAATCCATTTTCGGTTTTTATTAAAGAGCCTGCTGGCAAACACCCGAAGCAATGAAATATTTGCTTCTGGGGATTCACCATGAACGAAGGCGTCTTCTCGTTATGAAACGGACAGAGCGCTTTAAAATTCCGACCGGCGCGCTTAAGCGGAAAATAGCTCGAAATTAACTCGACAATGTCGGTTTTATTTAAAATATCATCTAAAATATTTTCCGGAATATATCCTGCCATCGTGGTTAAATCTGCGGAACCCAGAACAATTAATTATCTCCAATCTCTCCTTTTTCTCAATCCCGTCTAAAAGCAAATTGAGCCCGAGGGTATCCGAGGAGATATGGCCGGCGACCACCACATTCAAATCCGATTCTTTTACCTGGCGAAAGTGCTCCTCGCTTAAGTGCATAGAAACCAAAGTCCTGACCCCTTTTTTGGCTAAGCTCTTAAATGCTTGTTTGGAACCTTCTGTACCGCCGGTCATTTCCACAAAAATCTTACCTACATAGCTGCGCGGATTACCCAGAATAATCCGCGGGGCGGCATAATTCTTCCTGGCCTCTCTGTATTCGGGAAGCGCGCTCAAAATATTGATTATCTCCTCTAGTCTGTTGGGCCTGTTTTTTTTCAGCAATCTCTGGATAAAGAACGAAGCGTGGTTATCCGCAGGCGTATGCAGGCACATAAAGGGCAAATTCAGAATTCTGGCTACGTCTACCGTCCTCATATGGTTAACCGGCGAAAGCTTTCTTTGAACCTCCGCTTTTCTTTCCTCTATAAGTTGATGCGCTACGGCCGGTTCAATCCCCACGCTCTCAAGCATATCAACCTGCACCTGCATTACATCGTACAAATGCGCCAAGGTCCAACCTTCGGGATGATGGGAAATAACCAAATCCAAACCCTGGGTTTGCCGCAACTTATCGGCGAGTAAAAGCTCGCCAACCTCTATGTCAATGCCCACTAAAATCTTTCTAACCTCGGCATCCGGGCTGCCATAAAGAATAGCCGAATCAGAATACCGCCAGTGACGATTACCGCGAGGGTCATAACGCCGCCCTAATCGAATTGCCTGATTATACAGTTCGGATAATTTCACCCCGTTAGACCTCCACGATAATCCCGACAGACCTTACTCTCCTAAAACTTCAAAAACAGCCTTATTGAACGCCTGTTTATTCATAAAACGGTACAAAAGATTATTCCATAAGGCCCCATATACAGCCGGCGTGAGTTTAAGAAATTTGGGCGATAAGAAGGAATTTGTTAGGCTATTTTTTAAATAATTGCTATTGGAAACAGCAAGCGTAAAAAGGAGCAAGCTCACGAATAGCGCCGCTCGTATTACGCCCAACATCAAGGCACCCCAGCGGTTCAGTAACGAAATCGCTTCCATTTTTATTAAAGCCATCAAGAAATTTCTAATTACCATAAATACAAAATATCCTAATAACCCGAGCACCAAAAACGCCAGAAAAGTTGAGAACTTAAGCCAACCCACACCTTCAAGGGGTATGCGGTTATTCAAAAAAGCTCCTACCTTAACGTAATAATGACAAGCAAGATAAATGGCAGAAACGGTACCTAACAGCTTAAATAACTCTACCGGAAACCCAGTCTTTACGGCCACGTAACATATTCTAATTAAAAGAATTGCGACTAAAATATCAACCCAATTAAACTGTTTTATATACTCCAAAACCGCCTCCATAACCCCATTATTAACCCCCCCTGCTTTCTTGCGAAAGTAAGAAGGGGGGGTAAAATTTGTAAAAGTATAACATAATTTTGTGGATATGTCAACCCCGCACCTTTATTTTATTCATTTTTCTAACCCTAACATTCTTATTAGGTTACAGGTTGAATGTCTAAAGGTGCGGGGTCAAGGAAAGCGCTTTCTTTATTGCCAAATTCTTCTTAATTCCCGGTTTATTTCTTCCTGCTGTTGGTAGGAAAGCTCTATCTTTAAGGGCTCAGCGCGTCTTTTTGTGTATTGTTTTTTTGGCCGCGGCTTCTGTTCTTCGTGGAGAAATTCGGCCGGAGACATAGCTTTTGCTCCGAGAGAATTTGTAAGATAAACTATTCCCTTATCATCGGAAACCACTATAATCTGCCTGGGCCTTGAGGAATC
>QNCD01000128.1 GCA_003644385.1 Candidatus Omnitrophota bacterium | reverse complement strand
GCGTTGTCAACCAAGGCAACCGAAGCGCCGTCGGAAATTGAAGAAGTGTGTCGGTAAACCTTGTAGCCGGTTGCTCCTGCTACCGCTGACCAAGAAACATCTAATGCAGTGGCGTCTCCTGTAGAGGTGGAAACCTCGGCGCAGCCCAGCGTCTCTCCGTTGGAATTGACAGCGGTTACTCTGTAGTAATAGGTAGTTCCCGTAGCGCAAGAACCTGAAGAGGAAGACGTGGCAACAGATAAATTAGAAGGTGAAGAAAGTGGTCCAACTGTGAGATTTCCTCCAGTTAATGTGGCATTGCGCCAGGCAGTGATCTCTCCTCCATCTGCTACCTGAAATACCTTATTTGAGCTGTCATAGAGATTAACAATATCCCCTGTTCCCGACTGGGTGACGGTGAGTTTGGCTGCTGGCGTTGTGGTCCCGACGCCGACATTGCCGCCCATTATCGCCATAGTGTTGTCTTGAGAAACCACTGTGCCGTTTTGGTCGTTCAAGGCAATGGCTATTGAGTAGTTTCCGCTGGCTTCTATTCCCCTGCCCATCGCTGTTGAGTACATGCCGGAGGCCGTGGTGCTCCATCCCATCGCTGTTGAGGAAAGGCCGGAGGCCGTGGTGTCAAATCCCATCGCTGTTGAGAAACCGCCTATGTTTGCGTCGTCCCACTGGGTTCCGTTTACATATCCCGCCCTGAAAGCGGCCTTTGCCGGCACCCACATCATTCTTGTTCCCGCGCCTGATGCAGGAGTTCCTCCAGTAGAGCCAGAAGCAAGAATTGCTCCGTCAGAAATAGTAAGTTTTGCGCTCGGCCCCGTTGTCCCGACGCCGACATTGCCGCCGGTAAAGACAGCGGCATAACCTGCCCCTGACTGGGTAACGGTGAGGGCGGTTTGGGTGGAAGAGGCTTCCACCTCAAACCAATCTCTTTGCTGAATAGTTGTTCCCGTGCCGGCGTCGTTGATTGCGCCCGAGGCATTGTCTGAAAGTTCATTAGAAGCAATATAATTATTCTCCCCATTGCAATAGATTCCATAATCAGAATTATCTTTGGCGTTATTGCCGACTATTGCATTTTTATCGCCCCAGATATAAACGCCCGAGTCGCCATTTTCTTTTGCCACATTTCCAACAATCGCATTGTAAGAACCGCTTATCTCCATCCCATTCCCTCCGTTGTTTCGGGAAATATTATTCGCAATAGTGCTGTAATAAGTCGGGTTAGAATAAATGCCCTGATAAGTGCTTGAGGAGATTACATTATCAGAAACTACAATTCTTTTGGGAGCGTACCAGTCCCATATTTCTAAAGAGATGCCGTGGATGTCATTTGAAAAAACCTGGTTCTCGGTAATTATAGAGTCAAAGGCATCAGCTAAATATATGCCATAATAAGAATTTTCAACCCTATTCCCCTTGATAAAGGCTCTTTCCACGCCGTCTATAAAATTAATTCCATTACCGCTCATATCATGGATATAAAGATTGACTAAAGAAATATCGGTAAAGGGGTTCCAGTTGTCGTAGTCGGCCTCAAACATAATCCCGCTTTGGCTATTGCTTTGATTAGATTTATTTCCGTCAATCTGGATGTCTCTTATCACGATATTATTCAGTCCTCCTCCCGAAGATTTTATACAATGCTCATCCGCCGGAAGGTTAGCGTCCAATTTTAAAATAGTGGCCCGTCCGGAACCCATCAAGGTAACATTGCTTTTGGCAATATCAATTGTAGAGCCAATATTGTAGATTCCTTCCAAGAGAAAAACCAAACCTCCATTGGTTGGAAGGGCGTTAAGGGCTGCTTCAATTTCTGATTCGTCATTGGCGCCGTCACAAACATAGTCTGCCTTTTCTTTGTTTTGGGAGTTGGAGGCTGCCACTATCTTTGTGGCCGTTGTTCTGTCTGCCTGCCATTTGGAGGAAGTGGCTGAATAAACATAAAGTTGACCGGCATTGGCATTGAAAAACATCTGGCCCGAGGTGGCGCTGGCGGGAAAAGAGGTTCCAACTTCAATCTGAGGACGAATAAGTTGGACATAGCCGGCACCGGAAGGGGTTAGGGCAATGTTTTGATTTGCGCCTCGGGCGTTGAGAGAAACTCCTCCATCCGAATCAACAGCCAAAACCGCCTCCCCTCCTCTATGCAAGGCATAAGTAGAAGTGGCGGCAAAAACTTCAGTTAAACTGGCCGCTGACTGAATGGTAGTGGTGGCATTGGAAGGACCGGTAAAGGTGTTAGCCGCTATTGTCCCGGCGGTAGTCAAGGTATCACTGGTAGTGCTCCAAGCAAAGGAAGAATCGCCCATAATAGTGTCGGAGTCGTAAAAGAAAGCAACCTGCCCAGCGGCGGGACTGCCGTAAGCATCAATTCCTCCCGTAAGGCCGGTCCACGCCAGTTGACCCGAACCATCGGTAGTCAAAACATAGTTGTTGGTTCCGTAATCGGCTGGCCAGGTATAGATGGTGGTCGTGCTTAAATCCGACGGCGCCTTAAATCCCACATAATATCCTCCGCTCGTAGTAGCAAACCTGATAGGTGCCCCGCTGGAATCTATGCCAATCAAATATCCCTCAAAAATTCCGTCGCCAGAGACGGTCAAACTGGTTCCGCTCTGAGACACAATAGAATTTCCTAAGGAATCGCTGTCTGTCCAAATTGGAAGATAATTGATTGAACCCGAGCCTGAAATCCCTCCTCCGCCTACGACAAAGGGAGCAGAGGCGCTCAATTGGCTAAGGCACTTGCCTCCCCTCAAGTCAGTGCAAATGTCTCCAGTGGCGTGAATTTTTCCTTTCACGTCCAAAGGATAAGCCGGGTTTTTTACGCCAATGCCTACATCTTTTTCAACAAGAAGGTTTCCTTGGGCAACGACGCCCTTTTGAGCGAAAATATCTCCTTCGGCAAGAAAATCTCCCGCCACCTCCAGCCTTGTTTCAGGGCTTGAAATTCCAATCCCAACATTGCCGGCGGAATCAATGGTGATTGCCGCTCCTCCGGCATAGAAATCTTCAATTGAAGAAGCCCCGATTCTTCGGGAAGAGAGAAATTTAGCCAGTCTGCCGGGAATGCCGCCGGAAGAGGTAACCTCCCCGCCAATGCCGACGCAATTGCCGCCGGTCAAACAAACCGTGCCGGAAATATCAGGAAAGGTGTAGGTTCTGTCAGCGGTAAGTTGGGACGAAGTCAACGTTGTCTTAAACGCGCCCTTGCCTAAGGTTAAAAAGGGAACGGTTATTGTTTCTTTAACATTCAGGGGAGCGTTAATGTCTGTCTCGGCGTTAATAGTCAGATAGGGCTCGTTGGAAAAAGCAGGAGCGGAGGGGCCAGAGGGGACCTCCTTTGAAGAAGGAGGCTCTACGGCGGCCAAGAAATGAGAAACTAAATCTCCGGTTAATTTCCCAAAATTAATTTTTATATCTTCTATAAAGAAGAAAGCAAGCAGCCCCGCAATTAAAACTATAACTGCCAATTTAAGAAAAGTGGATAGTCTAAAAAGCATTATAGTTCATTGATGAAACGCTGATATTTTTATTATATTATTATTGCCCCTCTGTAAACGCCTGTCAAGTTTTTTATTTTTGTATTTTTGTTGTATAATAAGTATAATAAACAAAATGAAAAAAATAAAAGTTTTGCTTGCAGTTTTAGGAATTTTAATCTTCGGCAAATTTGCCTTGGCTCAAGGTTTGCCTCTAATCGCCAAAAACCTAAAGGTAATTGATGAAAAAGCGAAAGCGGGAGATAT
>QNCD01000127.1 GCA_003644385.1 Candidatus Omnitrophota bacterium | reverse complement strand
GGAGCATGTGAAAAAGGCATGCCCAGCCACCTGAATAAGACAATTGCACGCATGTACACTGGGAGAAACACTTAAATACAAGCAGAACCCAATACAGCATGGTGAACCAAGAGATGGTGGTAAACAAGTGGGTGAGGACATACAAGGAGGCATTACAAAAGTATGAGGGGATAAAAGAGCAAATTGATGAGCTTGAGCACACACTGGAGATGCTCCATGTGGAGTACAGGCTTCTGAAGAACGAGACTGAGGGAATAGAGGAGGGAGTATTCTCAGCTGAAATATCACACCCCATGACGCATGTTAGGGCATTAGAGTACTTATACAGGGAGCTTAAAATCGAATGTAAAATCATACTGAAGAAATTAGAGGAGATTATAAAAGATCATCCAGACGCTTAGATAAGAACTTTAATGCAATAACAACTGAATTGTGGTGATCACTCAGGATAGCATCATATGATTTCACATATGATACTCTAACAGGTAAATCAAGTGATTTTTTTACCCCAAACAATATGTACATCTCATGCAGGAAGTCTTTTAAAGCATGGATGAAATCAACGAAAATGTTATGATCATCTGGCAAAACAGGTTCTGGCTTCAGTATGTTGAACTCAACATACCTGAGCATATCCTTGATCTTATCAAACTGGCTTATACAATCGTATATATCACCATACATCGAAGCAAGCATGATATCTACAGCTGATATATCAGGTGGTGTATATGGGTGCTCAAGTGTAATATTACATCTGAGCCTCCTAGGCGTATATGTGAACTTAGGCATGCCCTCACCTGAAGAGGTCTAGTAATTTCTTCATCCTGTTAATTATACTGATTACAGCATCATTCTTAAGGTTTAGGTCAGATGACCTGATTATTGAGTACTTTGGTGCAATCCTCAGGCTGACCTCATATACACTGAGCTGTGGCTCAAAGGTAATGGGTCTTACTGCAACTGTCTCCTTGAATGCTCTTGTAAGCTCCTTTAGTCTAAACAGACTGCTTATATTAATACTTTCAGCAAACTGTTTAATCATTTGCTTCAAGAAGGCTGGCTTAAGCCATACTGTCTCCTCAAATGATCTAGTAATCCTCTTTGAGAATACATAGTCAGCTGGCTTAACATACTCATAATCAATAGCTGGGTATGCCAGTGTAATATCAACTGATGTGATATCAGGTGGTGTGTACGGGTATTCAAGTGGTAGTTCCCAGAACATCCACCAGTACCTCAGCTTGGGCAGGTGTCTTATCACTTGCCTAACATATGATTCCGTGAATACCAGCTGTTCTATGAAGGTCAGCTGTCTTGCTTTTGAGAAGGCATATTCCAGCATGCTTATTGTCTCAGCTGGTAGCACCCTCTGTAATGCTTTTACAAATGGTGAATCAGCTGTATAGATGTATTCCTCAAATGGTTTAACAGGCTCTTTTATGGTTAATTCACTTATACTAATGCTTTCAGCAAACTGTTTGCTCGGGATACCCCTGTATAATTCACTTGCCTTCAAGGCATCTGTTATCACCCTTATTAGTTCCCTAACAAATGAATAATCAGCTGGGAATGACCTGTCAATTATTGGGTGCACTTCATATGGATACTCAAGTGTAATATCTACAGATGATAGTTCAGGTGGAGTGTACGAGTATTCAAGTGATAAGGCATATGATGTAATCATGTACTTAATGTATTCCCTTACAAGTGAATAATCAGTAAGAGTAAGTAGCTCAGCTGGTACGTGGTACAGTATGCTTTTAACAGCTGAATAATCAACTACTGTTAGGACATCTGATACTGCCCTTAGTAGTGATTTAGCTATTGGGTAATCACTTGCCTTCAAGGCATCTGTTAATACATGCTGTATAATCCTCCACAATAGTCCAAGTACAGTGATTGTATCCTCAAGTGATTTGGTTACATTCTTTATTAATGTATAGTCAGCTGTCATTAAGACATCTGTTAAGGGTTTCACTGGTGTTTTAGCTAATGCGTAATCAACTGCTGACAGAGCATCTGCTAATGCCTTTGCTGGTGTCTTATATATTACTTCAGGTCTAATTAATACAAATGACCATAGGTTAATTGTTATAAGTTTAGCTAATGCGTAATCAAGTATTGCTAAAGCATCTGATAATGCTTTTATTGGTGCTTTAGCTATTGAGTAGTCACTTGCCTTTAAGGCATCTGTTAGTCCTCTTGCTAAGCTCCTGACAAATGGGTAGTCAGCTGTGAATGGTCTATCAACTATTGGGGCTATCTCATATGGATACTCAAGTGTAATATCTACAGATGATAGTTCAGGTGGTGTATATGCATACTCAAGTGATAAAGCATATGATGGGATCATGTATTTGATGTATTCTCTTGTTAGAGAATAATCAGTGAGTGTTAATACATCTGATGGTAGATAATGGAGTATGTCCTTGGCAAGTGAATAATCAACTGTTGTTAGGGCATCTGATAGTATCCTCCTGAGTATTTTAGCTACTGGATAATCAACTCCCTTTAAAGCATCTGATAATACATGTTGTATGATCCTTCTTAATGATTCAGTAATTGTTAAGGCTTCTAGGAGCAGTTTAGCTATTTCTTTATGATCTATTGTATCATATGATGTAATCATATCTATTAATGCTTTTATTGGTGTTTTAGCTACTGGATAATCAATTGCCCTTAAGGCATCTGATAAGGGCTTGACTGGTGCTTTGTGTATTGTCTCAGGTCTGATTAATACAAATGACCACAAATTGATGGTTATGTATCTAGCTACTGAATAATCAAGTGCCTTCAAGGCATCTGATAATGCTTTTACTGGTGCTTTAGCTACTGAGTAATCACTTGCCTTTAGGGCATCTGATAGGATCATCTGTAGCTGTGTTAATATGCTGTAATCAACTGTATGTGCCCTATCAACTATTGGGTATACCTCATATGGGTATTCAAGTGTAATGTCTACAGATGATATATCAGATGGTGGGGTATATGGGTATTCATATGACAAGGCATATGATGAGATCAGGACTTTAGTGATTTTTTTCAGTGTGCCATAATCACTTGCCTTTAAAGCATCTGCTAGACTCCTTATAGGTGATCTCTTCAGGCTTTCACTTATATACACATATGATGTGATTAAATGCAGTACTCTCCTAGCTATATCATAATCAATTGCCCTTAAGGCATCTGATAGTCCTCTGGTTAGACTCCTCTTTATACTTTCACTTGTATATACATATGATGTAATATGTCTAAGCAGTATGGATACACGCCTATAATCATATATATGTGCTGTATCCTTTAGCCTGCGTATCGCTCTCCTTACTATTGAGTAATCACTTGCCTTTAAGGCATCTGATTTCCTCAATTGTGGTGTCCTCCTTACTGAGTAATCACTTGCATATAATGTATCTGATAGGCTTATTGAGACTGGAGGTGATTCTTCTGATCCCCAAGTCGTGATGACAGGCTCTGGGTCTATATACTTGCGGATGTAGACTAATGCGAGTCTGCTCCTGCCCCAGCCAACTGAAGTGGTCTGTTGTCGGAATGCATACTTAGTTAGGTTACCTAGTGTCCCTCCTCCAGTAATGGTCAAATAGTTGGTGATATCATCAACATCTAGTTCTGCATATGTGGGGAAAACCCTGAATTTATACTTGTGCCATTCATTCCAAGTGGGTTCATCATCCCTAGTAGTTCTATTTCCAGTATGTCTAATGTAGTAGATGTCATGTGGACTCCAGAGGCTGGTTCTCGAATACCTATGT
>QNCD01000126.1 GCA_003644385.1 Candidatus Omnitrophota bacterium | reverse complement strand
TTCTGGGAGCTGATTCGCATACCTGTACCTACGGAGCGCTGGGTGCTTTTTCAACCGGAGTAGGCTCAACTGACCTGGCGATTACTTTGGCAACCGGAAAAAACTGGTTTAAAACCCCGGAGACTTTAAAAATAGAAGTTAGCGGAAAGTTGGCCAAAGGCATATTTGCAAAAGACATAATTTTGTATATAATAGGTAAGGTGGGCGCAAATGGGGCTACTTACAAGGCAGTTGAGTTCTGCGGCCCGGTCATTGAAAAGTTGGATATGGACTCCCGTTTTACTATCTGCAATATGGCGGTTGAAATGGGAGCCAAAGCCGGCATAATCTCTACCGATAAGAAAACCCTGGATTGGCTCAAGCTGCATAAAGGCAAACTAAGAGGGGTAAACCGGGTTTTTGCAGATAAAGACGCGCATTATACAAAAGTTTTAACCTTTGATATTTCTAAATTAAAGCCGCAAGTCGCACGGCCGCACAACGTAGACAATACCTGTGCAGTTACAGAGTTAAACAAAGTAAGAATTAACCAGGCTTTCCTGGGCACCTGCACTAACGGCAGGCTGCAGGATTTAAAAGTAGCAGCCGGTATTCTAAAATCAAAAAAAATTGCGCCTGGGGTGAGATTTATTGTTGCCCCTGCCTCAAAAACAATATTTTTAGAAGCGATGAAGCTGGGAATAATTGATATATTAGTAAAAGCAGGCGCGGCTATTGTAGCCAGCGGCTGCGGCCCGTGCGTAGGGACACATAACGGTGTTCCTGCTGACGGAGAAAACGTAATCTCCACGGCAAACCGGAATTTTAAAGGCAGGATGGGTAATCCCAAAGCTTTTATATATCTTGCCTCTGCGGCAACAGTAGCAGCCTCGGCAGTCACCGGCCGCATTACTGACCCGCGTAAATACCTATAACGGAGGTCTGAAATGATTGAGATTCGCGATTTATTACTGATGTGTATCGAAAAGAAGGCGTCTGACCTGCACCTTACGGAAAACGAGCCGCCCATTCTGCGCATTGACGGAAAAATGCACCGCATGGGAACGGAAAGGTTCTCTAAGGACGATTTGAAAAAAATGATTTACAGCGTCCTGAATAATATGCAAAAGGAAAAGTTCGAAAAGAACTTAGAGCTGGATTTTTCTCTGGCGCTTACCGGATTGGATAGGTTCAGAGTAAATATCCACCAGCAGAAAGGCTCAGTTGAGGGAGCTTTTCGCCGTGTGCCCCTGGAAATCCCGGATATTCAGCAATTAGGCCTGCCGCCGGTTGCCATTGACCTAGCGCGTAAACCCAATGGTTTGGTATTAGTCACCGGGCCTACGGGCGTAGGAAAGACAACTACGCTGGCTGCGGTAATTGACCTAATTAATAACGAACGCGAATGTATGATGGTTTGTATTGAAGACCCGATCGAGTTTATCCACGTAAACAAAAAGAGCGTGATTAAACAAAGAGAGGTTTTTGCTGACACGCATTCATTTGCCGAGGCATTGAAGCATACCCTGCGCCAGGATCCCAACGTCATTGTTGTTGGCGAGATGCGTGACTTAGAAACTATCTCAACTACACTTACCGCCGCAGAAACAGGCCACTTGGTTTTAGCGACATTACATACCCCTGATGCCCCCCAGACTATTGAAAGGATCATCGACGTATTTCCTCCGCATCAACAGCAGCAGGTAAGGCTGCAGCTGGCAGACTGCCTCCAGGGAATAATTTCGCAATTACTACTTCCGCATATCTCTGGTAAAGGAAGGGTTTTATCTACGGAAGTATTAGTCTGCACCCCCGGTATCAGAAACTTAATCCGCGAACAGGAAATCGAACAGATACCTACACTGATGCAGACCGGCGGGCAATTCGGCATGCGCACCATGGATAAATGCCTGAAGGAGCTCTTTCAGAACGGAGTAATCAGCCTGGACGTAGTAATGTCAAAAGTGAAAAATCCCGAAGAATTCAAACAGCTTTAATTCTTAATGATCTTAGAAGGTAAGGGCATAAAGATTGGGGATAATATCAATACTGATTTTATCATCTCCGGCCGCTACAAATTCTCCATCACCGACATAAACGAACTGAGTAAGCACATCATGGAAGATATTGACCCGGATTTTCCGAAAAAAATCACGCCCGGAAAATCCATACTTGTTGCCGGTGATAGTTTCGGCATGGGCTCATCGCGCGAACAAGCGCCTTTAGTAATAAAGGCAAGCGGCATTATCGCGGTGCTGGCAAAATCCTTTGCGCGCATATTCTACCGTAACGGCTTCAATATCGGGCTACCTTTAATCGAAACTAATACCGAGGTTATTGATCAGGGGGATAACCTAAGCATTAACCTGGATAAAGGAATAATCAATAACCTGACTAAAAAAAGAAGTATAAATATTCTGCCTGTTCCTGATTTTATGCAGGAAATTTTAAACGCAGGCGGTGTAGTAGGCTATTTTCGTAAACACAAATCTCTTCCTAAAGTCTAACTTGTGACTTCTGTCCTTGTGACGTTGTGACCTGGAAAGGCTAATATGGCTTATAAAATCACACTCATACCCGGCGACGGAATGGGGCCGGAGGTATGTGAGGCGGCAAGAAGGTGTGTGGACGCCACCGGTGTAGAAATCGAATGGGAAGAGGCCTATGCCGGAGAAGTGGCAAAACAAAAATTCGACGAGATCCTTCCGGAAAAAACCCTGGATTCAATAAGAAAAAATAAAGTCGCCCTCAAGGGCCCGATTATCACACCTATCGGCGAAGGCTTCCGTTCAGTAAACGTAGCCATCAGGCAATCCCTGGATTTATACGCTTGCCTGCGGCCAGCAAAATCATATCCGGCAGTAAGAAGCAATTATAAAGATATTGACCTGGTAATAGTGCGCGAAAACAGCGAAGACCTTTATGCCGGAATTGAATTCCAGCAGGGCAAACCCGAAACTAAAGAAATCATCAAACAGATAGAAAAAGCTACTCAGAAAAAAATCCGGCCTGATTCAGGAATATCGATTAAGCCGATATCCGAATTTGCCTCTAAAAGGATCGTAAAATTTGCTTTTGAGTACGCGCTTAAACATAAACGCAAGAAAGTCACCGTAGTGCACAAAGCCAATATCATGAAGTTCAGCGACGGGCTCTTTATGCGCTCAGCGCGCGACATCGCTAAAGATTATGCCGGAAAAATGGATTATGACGAAGCAATCGTAGATAATATGGCAATGCAGCTGGTGCAAAAGCCGCACAACTATGATGTTTTAGTGCTTCCTAACCTATACGGCGATATTATCTCTGATTTATGCGCAGGGTTAGTCGGAGGCCTGGGAGTTGCGCCCGGAGCAAATATCGGAGAAAAGGCTGCGGTATTCGAGGCAGTGCACGGCGCTGCACCTAAATACAAAGGTTTAAATAAAGTCAACCCCACTGCCATGATTTTATCGGCAGTACTAATGCTGGATTATATCGGCGAAGAAAAAGCCGCGCGCAGGCTGGATGAAGCAGTAAAAACAGTCTTAGCAGAAGGCAAATCCGTTACCTACGATTTAAAACCTAATCGTGACGACCCCACTGCCGTGGGAACCAAGGAAATGGCAGGCGCGGTCATTGCCAAGTTAAAAAGTAAGGTGTAAGGGTTGGTCGTTAGTCGCTGGAAAAGAGTGAGGAATAAGGGTGAGTTTCCCAACGGCTAACAACTAACCATTAACCCTAAAATTATTTATGAAGATATCAATAATCGGCGCCGGCAATGTCGGCGGCTTAACCGCAATGCGCTTAGCCCAGGAGGGTGTTGAGGAAG
>QNCD01000125.1 GCA_003644385.1 Candidatus Omnitrophota bacterium | reverse complement strand
TTATCAGGAATCCGTGGAAACATTCTTGACGCGGTTTACTTCTATGTTTGAGCCGATTATGTTGGTGGTTATAGGAATAATTATCGGAGTTATGGTCGTGGGGATGTTTTTGCCGATATTTCAAATTAGCCAGCTCGGGCAGTACTAAAATATTTATTGACAAATTAGACCGTGCATTATAAAATGACTTGACAAAAATTCAATAGGTTGCAAGGTTGTGGTGTTTGAACCAAAGCCTAAATAGGTTTGCGTGAAAGGAGGAGGATATGGCGAGTAAGAGAGGTTTTACGCTGCTGGAATTAATGATTGTCATTATCATTATTGGAGTTCTGGCAACCTTAGGTGTAATGCAGTATCAGGCGGCAATTGAGAAATCAAGAGGCGCTGAGGCAAGGCAGATACTGGGCCAGTTGCGTAGTCAGTGCGCAGGAATTTATATGGCTGAGGGAGAGACGGAACACTGCACTGCGGCAAATTTGCGCATTAACACAGCTGCAAGCTGTATTGCTGACATGATTCCCGGCGGCCAATGTTGTGATACCCATTTTTTTCGCTATGCAATAAGTGGTACCGGAGACGGAGAAACTGATGCTATTTTTACAGCAACCAGATGTATTTCAACGGATGGGACTGGGGGTAAAAGTCCGTCTGGATCTACAGCACATACCCTAACGCTAACTACAGATTACGCTGCAGGAACAGATATCTGGACTAGCACAGGTGGCTATTAAGGAACTTGGCTTAAAGAAAAGTTTTACTTTATTGGAATTAATGGTGGTTATTGTAATTCTGGGCGTCCTGGCCGCTTTGGGATTAAGACAGTATCAGGAGACAGTCCGCAGGTCCAGGGCTGCTGAGGCGAGGCAAATAATAGCCCAGTTGCGCAGTCAGTGCGCGGGAATTTATATGGCTGAGAAGGACACAGCCAACTGCACCGCAGGAAACCTGCGCCTTAATACAGCTGCAAGCTGTATTGCTGACATGATTCCCGGCGGCCAATGTTGCTCTACGCACTTTTTTAGCTATGCGGTAAGTGGAGAGGGAGGAGACGACATTACCTTTACGGCAACCAGATGCACTTCGGGCGGGAAGGAACCTCAAGGATTGACTAATTATAATATAATTCTTGAGGTAAATTTCGCCACCGGCACAGATACCTGGTCGGGCGAATTGTGGTAGAGAGCATTCACAGAGAATTTCCGCTATGATAAAATCGATTAGAGCAGTTACTTTATTAGAGATACTAACCGTAATTATTATCATCGGGATTTTGGTTGCCTTAGCTTTGCCAAATTTCGGGACAATGAAAGAAAGGGCGTTAGATAGAGAGGCGAAAGCAAATCTTAAGCTGATTCAGGCTGCCGAAAAGATATACCGAATGGAGGCAGGTTTTTATTACCCTAAGGACGCGGACAACTTCGAAACCAATATCGGCACGATAAATACGAACTTACGACTCTCTTTGACCGAGCGCAATTGGGATTATTCCGTAACTGGTGGCGACCCCGGAACCGCCACACCCGAAGCTGGGAGTGCAACCGCTGCCCGGACAGGTGTCTCTGGATCTTGGACAAGGACATATTACATCCGCGTGAAAGATGACGGTTCAGAAGAAGCCTGCTGTTGTCCTGATGGAGACGCTCCGGATTCTGTTTGCCCCTCCCAAGATCATTGTCAGAATGAATATGGATATGGCTGTCCACCATCATGGCACCAGTAGCCACTCTCACTTAATGAATAATGATAATAACCCTCCTGTAAACCCCGTTAGACCTTTCCCTAAACTGTCCCGTTGGACGCCTAGGTCTAACGGGATAAAAGAAGCCGGTTTAACCCTGGTAGAAATTCTCATCTCAATGCTTATTTTTGCCTTAATAATGGGAGGGCTTGCCAATTTGTTCGTGGCAACAAAGCGGCATATTTTACATGCGCATTCACGCATGGTAGCCTCTGAATTGGGCAGATATTTTTTAGATAGGCTCCAATTGCACGTAAGGCAAGATACTTGGGATACATCTAGTAATTATCTTAATATTGGCGAATATAGGAGTCCAAATAATCCCTGTTCGGATTATGATTCTGCTTCATGGCTTGAGGAGCCTCAGTTGAATAACATCTCTTATTTCTCCGCACAAAAAGTTGAGGACAAAGATGGCTTGCGCAAAGTAAAGCTTATCATTTGCTGGGAGGAGCCTGCTCCGTAATCCATATGGTAAGTTTTTCCAAACGTTCCATTACTCTGGTAGAATTGCTTATCGCTATTGCGCTGCTGGGACTTTTGGTTATAGCGGTATTTAGCCTGGATAATTTCGCCCGCTTCCATTTGATTTCTTCAGACCGCCGGGCCCGAGCGCAGAACGATGTCTCTTATGCTTTAGAACATATGAGTAAGTATGCATTCCAGGGCATAGGAGCTCAGCCAGATAGTCCGCCGTTTGAGCAAATCGCCAGTGGTTTTAGAGTCAGGGTTGACAGAAACTTAGAGAGGGCGGTTCCGCAGAATCCTACGCCTGAAAATTTAAACGACGACAATTGGATTAATTATACTCTCTCAGACAATAGCCTTTTATGCAGCTGCACCCAAATTTCCGCAGCCTCGCCGCCTTGTTTTGGCGACGAACTTTTGTCTTCCCATATAATTACCGGAGTGACATACACAGCAATGCCGGATAATCCCACGAGCGGATTTTACATTAATTTGACAGAGAACAGCTCAATGGTGGAAATCGGTATCGTTTCCCGCTATCGTCCAAATAACCCGCCTAGTTTAGATAATCCCCAAGTAGCAATGAAGACCCGTTTATTGCCTCACAGTTCCGCAGCAAGGTAGAAGCCGGGGACGGCTTTTGCCTCGATTAAGGGACATTATTTATTTTAGATAATTTATCATTTAGAGAGATTCGGTTTTTATATTTGATAAATACGAAAAATTGTGATAGATTATTGAAATCAGGAATAAAAAATATTGCCGGAAAATTGAAGGGGCCATAGTTAAACGGGATAACATGGCGTTCGCAACGCTAAATTCCGGGTTCGATTCCCGGTGGCTCCATAATCTAGTAGTTAGTAGACAGTAGTTAGGGATTAGGGATAAGCGGGCGAGAAGATTATCAAAAAATTCAACATGAACTTAAATAAAGCCTTAGCTAATTTAAAATTAACCCTTGGTTTGGTATTATTTTTTAGCTTGTTAAGCTTGTGTTTTTATTTTCCCGATTTAATTGCTTCATTTGAAAATTCGTCTATTGCTGGGTTTGCCCAAGAAACACTTAAGGAAGCCTATTTTTATAAAAAGCTCGACAATCAAAATGTGCAGTGTATGCTCTGCCCTCGCAGGTGTATTATCCCGCCGGGTAAAAGGGGCTACTGCGAAGTCCGCGAGAATCGCAACGGAGTTTTATACAGTCTTGTTTACGCTAAGCCTTGCGCCGTCCATATCGACCCTATCGAAAAAAAGCCGCTTTTTCATTTTTTACCGTCCAGTTATGCTTTTTCAATTGCTACTGCCGGTTGCAATTTGGATTGCGTATTTTGTCAGAACTGGCAGATATCCCAGGCAAGGCCGGAAGAGGTGAATTATACCTACCTGGAGCCGGAAGAGCTGATTGAAAAGGTAAAGAAGTCCGGCACAACCATAATAGCTTATACTTATACCGAGCCGACGATATTTTACGAATATATGTACGATACGGCCAAGCTGGCTAAGTCCCAGGGCATAAAGAATGTGATGCACTCAAACGGCCATATTAACGAGGAGCCCTTAAGGCAATTATGCAAATACCTCGATGCGGCAAATATAGATTTAAAGGGATTCAGCCA
>QNCD01000124.1 GCA_003644385.1 Candidatus Omnitrophota bacterium | reverse complement strand
TCAACGGGCAGAGAATTGTAACGTCTGTCACTTCTCATACTTATACAGCGAGTAAAGACACGTGGGTGTATATAGATAAAAACGGTGCGTTCCAGTTTGTAGAAGTAAATAACGGTGCAAGCCAGCCAACCACACCAACTAATTCGTTACTGCTGGCAAAGGTGGTAACGGATAGTGATAATATAACCTCTGTTGAAGATAAACGGCAGACAACTCCACCTGAGTTACGTAGGTATTCAGATTATAAATATGGTCTTGTTATATCCAGAGATGAGGCAGTGGCAACAACTGTAACTATTGGTAGAGGCGAGATTGAGTTTGGCACAAACGGTGGTAAACGCAGGAATACTGGACGTATAAGTATAGATACAACCACAACAGGTAGAGGCGGTCTGGATACAGGAAGTCTAGCTGAAGGGTTTTATTATGTATGGGCTGTTCCTGATGATGACAATTCCACTGGGTTTGAAGGGGTTGCTTCAACGTCAAGAACGGCAACATCGTTGAATATTGCAGGTGAACGTCTGGTAGGGTGGTTTTATGCAAGCAGTGGTTCAAGCATATCTGCTGATAGTGTTGGTGCGTATAGAGGCAGAGGCGGAGATGCACCTAACATCGTTGTCAGGAAGAAAAATGGGACAGCCAGTTACAGCAGTGCAACAAGTTATCAGGTTATTCCTGATATGATGGCAAAGTTTTATTGTTCAGGGATACGTCCTGTTCGTGTAACGTTTACTGGGTATGTTAATAACGCCAGCGGTGGAAATACTATTGTAACTATCTCTGCTGATGATATAGAGATAACTAAAGGAGAAGTTAATCAGGACGGTGTTGGTGGAAGTATGTATATACCTATACATCTTGAATGGACAGGTCATATGGGAGAAGGTGAACATACAATAGAAGTGAAATGGTCAGCGGAAAACAGTCATACAATAAACTGCAAGGATTACAGGACGTTAATTGTTGAGGAGTTATAAATATGCTTTACAAATCAACGGCAAATATTAAGGATACGGACATCCGTGATTTGTTTGAGCATATCTTACAGGAAGGGCAGGGTAAAATTATTGAGTTATCCTCTGCACCAACATCAAGTCAGCCGTTGCTTGAAGCAGGGGAAGTGGGTAAATACGGCAACGATATATATTGGCGTATAGGGAACACAATTTTAAAGTTTACTTCAAGTGAGCAGATAACTATAACATAAGGAGGTTGTGAGATGTTCTGGACACCTATATTAGCGGCATTGGGAGCAGGAGCAACAGGGTATTTAATGAGTAAAACTAAACCACGCAAATATCAGATTGGTGGGACAATTGCACCATATTCGTCATTAACAGAAATCCCTGTAGGTAAAGAACTGAACCAGCGTATTCTTGACGCACTGGCAGGTAAAGGGGATTTAATAGGGTTTCCAGAAGGGTATGTTCAGCGTAGCACGTCTCCGTTTGTTGAGCAGTTAAAAGCGGATTATCCTGAAGTTGAACGCAAGATTTTAGAACAGTTTGGTGCGGCAGGACTGGCAAGGTCGTCTCTTATGCCTCGTCAGGTTACAAAAGCACGCAGACAGTTAAGCAGGGATATAAACCAGATTATTGCTGAAGCGTATCTTAAAGATTTAGCACAGCGTAAAGCAGATATTGCCAGATATGAGAACCTTGCTGACTTGTTTGCTCAACAGGAAGCAGACCAACTTGCCAGATATGCTGCCTGGAAACGTGGCGAACAGTTAGCAAATATAGGATTATCGCAGGATTATGATAGAGCAAGAAACCAGTATCTTGGACGGTTAATAGGTATGCCTCTTGCTATAGGACAATCAATTCTTACAGGACAGCCAGCGTTCAGTTTAGGCACATCTTCAGGCACAGTTTCAGCATTATCACGATTACTTGAACTGGTAGAGTCAGCACAGCGGGCAAGCCAGAGCAGTCCGTTTACACGTCCCATAGGTGCAGGGGCAGGCAGGAATACATTGATAGGGTTTGGGATAGGGGGGTGATAATATGGCTGAGATTTTAAATAGATGGACACGCAGAACAGATAATCCTTTTTTAGGATTGCCTCAAGACCAGTTGGAGAACATAAAAAGAGAATTACAGGCACGGTTGGCCTTGGCTGCTGGACAAAAGACTTCTCCCCAGCAGGGAATTCTTGGCGGGTTAAAACGAGGATTATCAACAGCAGCAGACCTGTTTTTACAGATGGGCGGGTTGAGAATGCCAGAAGTCCAGCAGGAAGAAAATCTTAACGATTTAATAACAAAAGCGGTTTTAAGAAAACAGTTAGAAGAACAATTAAAAACTCCTGAAGAAAAACAGCGAGAGGAGTTATATAACCAGTATTTACAGACACGTATAAATGCTTTACAGCAAGCAGAGGAAGAACCTTACGGGTTGAAACAAATTCCTGTTCCTGAAGGGTATGAGATAGTAGGTTATTATGCTGACGGCACGCCACGAATAGCCAAGAAAAAAGAACCTAAACCATTTAAGATTTCTGCAACTGATTTAAAACAGTTAAGTAAAAGTGTGAGTAAAACTATTCCCTGGAGTCTTGGTGATATTATCCCTTGGGTAGAGTCTCCACGAGAGAAAGCAATAAGGCAGATTAGGGAACAATATTACAGGCAGTTTGTTCCAGGACAGGCAACGCAGGTTGATTTAGGGAAAATATCTGTTCAGAGGTTTTCTCCTGAAAAAGAGGATTTGATAAGAAGATATATGCAGAAATATCCTGACAGGACAAGAGAAGAAATAATCAGAGCAATGCAGAAACAGGGGTTGTTATGAAAGAACTTCCTGAACTTAAGTTTGATGAACCAGTAAACACAACGGTTAATGACCTTCCTGACCTTGAGTTTGAAGAAAAAAAACCGTTAAAAGAGTTTCATTTATTCTCACCTGAAGCAGCCATAGAAGAAGCCAGACAACGGCTGAAATATCCTGAACCGCAGGATTATCTTTTTCCTATGCCTTTCCAGACAGAGGAAGACATTAAAAAAGCCACGCAGTATGCAAAAGCAGCAGAGCAAGCAATTGTTGGAGGAATAAATACAGCATTATTCGGTTTGCCGCAGTTTCTTCTTAAAAAAGCAGGATATAAACTACCTCAGCCGAAAACTCCTCTTGAAGCAGTGGCAAGAGGTGGAGGTGAGTTGGGAGGATTTATTTTTGGTGGTCCTATGAAATTAGGAGGGAAGATAGCACAACGACTTCCTTTTGTAAGGCGTGCTTTTGTGAGAGGATTGCCTCTGTTTGGCAGGCAGTTAACTAAAACGCAGGCATTGTTAAAACCATTTATCCGCACTGCTACAACTTTAGGCACAGCAGAAGCAACTCTTACTCCTGAAGAAGGGTTTTTTGCACCAAAAGAACGTGCAAAACAATTTGTCAGTGGTGCAAAAACAGGTTTAGCGTTTGCAGGATTAGGGTTTATTCCACGTCCAACTATACGAATTCTGGCTACGTCTTTATATTCAGGGCTGCCTTCCACATTAAGGAACGAACCTTTAGAGCAACAGGTGTTTAATTATGGTATAGGTGCGTGGTTTGGCAGGCACGGAATATCCCCGCAGGAAACAATTAAAGCTGAACAAAAAGCTTTTAAAGTATTGACAGAAGGAATTCAGGAACCTGATAGAATTACTAAACTGGCTAAAGATAATGAGAATATTCTTAAAGATTTTAAAGAAAATGCTGACAAGATAGAGGTAGAGAAAAGGAGACCATTAAAAGAGATAGTAAAATCATTTTTTCCCAGCGAATATCATTATTGGATAGACCCGAAAACAGGAGAATTTCCTGAAGAATATTATTATAG
>QNCD01000123.1 GCA_003644385.1 Candidatus Omnitrophota bacterium | reverse complement strand
TTTGGCTCAAGGGCTTAAAAAATTTGCCCTCTAATCTTTCGTTACAGCCACGATCTCTGGTTGAGCCATATAAAACCATTACCTCTTTGAAGCGAATTTACACAAAATCCAGTATACTACCCACATTTTTAATTATATTGACAAGATAAGTTTTTTGCTATAATATGTAAAATAATCTTCGGGGGAGGGTGAAAATCCCAACCGGCGGTTAAGCCCGCGACCCCCCACTGCAATTGCAATTAGCTTATGCTAAATATTCAATTGGTGTGGGGGTGGATCTGGCATATTCCAGAGCCGATAGTGACATGTGGATTGGGCATCCGGCGTAATAGGAAGCGCCGGTGTTCGCCACGTGGCGAAAGTCTAGATGGAAGAAGATTAAGTAGAAATTTTACCCGAAGAAAATCTTCGGGTTTTTTAATGAGTTTTAGTCATAAGGATTAAAATTAATCATGTTTAATTCAATTCCCGGAATTCTAAAAGATTTAAAAACCGGCAAGATGGTCATTGTGGTTGATGACCAAGAGCGTGAAAATGAAGGAGATCTGGTCTTGGCTGCTTCTTCAGCAACAGCAGAGCAGATTAATTTTATGGCCAAATACGGTCGGGGTTTAATCTGCGTACCCCTTGAAGAAGAAAGGCTGGAGAAATTAAAGCTGGAGCCGATGCTAAAGAATAAACCCAGCGATCATAAAGATGGCCCGTTATCTACAGCCTGGATGATTTCGGTAGATGCAGCAACAGGAATTACAACAGGGATCTCCGCTTTTGACCGTGCACGCGCCATTCAGGTTTTAATTGACCCTTTAAGCCAGCCGCAGGATTTGATCCGGCCGGGGCATATTTTCCCTTTAAAGGCATTAAAGGGCGGAGTATTAGTGCGCGCCGGCCACACCGAGGCCTCTATAGATTTAATGAAGCTAGCTGGACTTTTTCCTGCAGCGGTAATTTGTGAAATTATGGACGAGGACGGGGCAATGGCGAGATTGCCGCAACTTTTAGAGTTTGCTAAAAAACATAATTTAAAAATTTGTTCAATAGCCGATCTTATACACTACCGGCGCAGCTGTGAGAAGCTTATTCAGAAAGTCACCGAGTCCGTACTTCCTACCGAATATGGCCGGTTTAAATTGATTTTATACAGAGATTTGACTACAAACCAGGCGCATGTGGCTTTGACTTTAGGAACCCTTGATCATTCTGCAATGCTTGTGCGCGTGCATTCGGCCTGCCTTACCGGAGACGTATTTGATTCTTTGCGCTGTGACTGCGGCCGTCAGCTGAAGAAGGCAATAGAGATTATCGGAAGGATAGGCAAGGGGGTCATTCTCTATATGAACCAGGAAGGCAGGGGAATCGGAATTATTGATAAAATCCGCGCTTATAATTTACAGGATAAGGGTCTGGATACAGTGGAGGCTAATGAAGCATTGGGCCACAAGCCGGATCTAAGGGACTATGGGATAGGTGCGCAGATTTTGGTAGATTTAGGTTTAAAGAATATCAGGCTTTTAACCAATAACCCGCGTAAAATCGTAGGTTTGGAAGGTTATGGGTTAAAAGTAATCGAACGGGTTCCCCTAGAAATCGAACCCAATACTATAAATTATAATTATTTAAAAACAAAAAAAGAGAAACTGGGACACGATTTAAGTATAGAGTAAAATAACAAGTTAGCACCTACAGCTAAGCACTTCGCAAATTTGCTCGTAGCTGTAGGTGTCAATTCGGCCAGACCCCGCTTCTTGCTTTTGCAAGGAAGCGGCGGGGTGGTCTCATTGAAGGGAGAAGAGATGGTTAAAACAATGGAAGGCAATTTGATTGCCAAAGGAAAGAAGTTCGCTATTATCGCTTCGCGCTTTAACGATTTTCTGACCAAAGAGCTGGTGGCAGGATGCACGGATACATTAATAAGGCACGGTGCACAGGATAAGGATTTGCTGCTTGCTTGGA
This sequence comes from Candidatus Omnitrophota bacterium, assembly GCA_003644385.1. Lineage (GTDB taxonomy): Bacteria > Omnitrophota > Gorgyraeia > Gygaellales > Profunditerraquicolaceae > B70-G16. The sequence goes on along the minus strand of QNCD01000123.1, from coordinate 1,921 downwards.
CTCCGGGGGCATTTGAAATTCCCACTCTGGCAGCAAAATTAGCAAAGACAAAGGCATATGATGCAGTAATCTGCTTAGGGACAGTTATCCGCGGCTCTACACCTCATTTTGATTATATTGCCTCCGAAGTCGCAAAGGGTGTTGCCAAGGTATCCCAAGAAACAGGCCTGCCGGTTATTTTCGGTATTATCACCGCCGATACCATTGAGCAGGCAATTGAGCGCGCAGGAACAAAAGACGGCAATAAAGGCAGGGATGCCGCTCGCAGTGCTATAGAAATGGCAAACTTATTGACTCAGATTAAATAAGCAGCTATCTCTAAGCAAAAGAAGCGTTTATTAATTTAAAAAGGGGAAAGTTAACCATGCGTAAAAGGACAAGGGCGCGCGAATTTGCCCTGCAGGTTCTGTATCAGCTAGATATTACCGCTGAAAATGTTAATTCTGCTTTACATAAGTTTTGGCAGGCACACGAGGAGGAAAATATAGAAGAGGGGATAAGAAACTTTACTCAAGATCTTGTCTGCGGGACCATTGAAAATTTATCCGCAATTGACGAAAAAATTTCTCTCTATGCAGCTAATTGGCAGCTTAAACGCATGGCGGTAGTAGACAGGAATATATTACGCATAGGATGTTTTGAGCTTCTCTACCGCGATGATATTCCCCCAAAGGTTTCAATAAACGAGGCTGTGGAATTAGCCAAGCGTTATTCTAATCTTGAGGCGAGCAAATTCGTAAATGGCATACTGGACAAGATAAAAGTCGAAAGAGAAAAGTTAAATAAACAAGGAAATCTTAAATAATGATGAAGTGCGCCGATTTGCATATGCATACTTTTTTTTCAGACGGAACGCATACTCCCGAAGAGTTAGTCCGTGAAAGCCGGGAAGCAGGGCTGTATTCTATTTCCATTGCAGACCACGATACGGTTGAGGCTATAGAGCCGGCTTTAGCCGAAGCTAAAAAGTTCGGTATTGAGTTTCTACCGGGCATTGAACTGAGCGTCGAATACAAAGGTCAGGAGGTGCATATTTTAGGCTACCTCTTTGATTACAAAAACAAAGAGTTGCAACAGCGCTTGACCATCTTACAGCAGAACCGGCGTGAACGTGTGCATAAAATGGTGGCTAAATTAAGGAGCATAGGCGTAGATTTGCCGATTGATTCTGTTTTTGATATTTCTAAAAACGCAACCGTAGGCAGACTGCATGTAGCCAGGGCAATGGTTAAAGAAGGGTTAGTCAGCGAGGTTGCGGTTGCTTTCGATAAGTACATAGGAGAAAAGGCACCGGCATATGTCTGCAATTTCCGGTTTACTCCCGAGGACGCAGTAAGACTAATCAAGCAACTGGGAGGGATACCGATAATAGCGCATCCATATACTTTGAACAACGATCAGCTAATTCCGGAATTAGTAAGCCACGGGATTATGGGCCTTGAGGCATATTATCCCCAGCACAGTTCACATTTGACGCAAAGGTATTTAGAATTGGCTAAGCAATATAATTTGTTGGTTACCGGAGGTTCGGATTGTCACGGAGCCGCTAAGCCCGACGTAAAAATAGGTTCAGTGAAAATACCTTACGAGCTGGTAGAAAAATTAAAAAAGGCTAAAGGTAGATTGTAATTATGGCCAGGGATCACGAATATTATATGAATTTTGCGCTCAAGCTTGCCCTCAAGGCAAAAGAGAGGACTCTGCCTAATCCTATGGTAGGCGCATTAGTGGTAAAAAACGGAAGGATAGTGGGAAGAGGTTACCACCAAAAAGCAGGATTTGCCCACGCAGAAATTCTGGCTTTAGAGGAAGCCGGAGAGAGAGCAAAAGGATCGACTCTTTATGTTACCCTGGAACCCTGCTGCCACTTTGGGAAAACACCTCCCTGCGTAGACAGGATAATTAAGAGCAGGGTAAAGGA
>QNCD01000122.1 GCA_003644385.1 Candidatus Omnitrophota bacterium | reverse complement strand
GAGGTTCTTCAGATTCAAAAAGATAAGGTTTTGTTGAGAAAAGGAAATCAGAGCTTTTATTTGACATTGCCGGAAGAATAAATTTTTTAAAAAAATGAAACCACAAGATTTCACGAGATTTACCCCGTTAGACCCAAGCGTTCAACAGGACAGCTTAGAGAGAGGTCTAACGGGGTTTACATATAGAAAATCTTGTGATAATCTTGTCTAATCGGGTGGTTAAAAATGAAAAAAATATTAATATTAAATTTAACAATTTTAATTACTCTCACCTTATTCCCTGTTAAATTTATTTATCCTCAAAAGCCGGATAGCGAGATTATTGAATTCCTGGAATTTCGGGATGTGGATATAAAGGATGTTTTAAGGCAGCTGGCCAAGCAGTATAATCTGAATATTGTTTTTTCTGAGTCGGTAAAGGGCCTGGTTACCGTGCGGTTGGCTAATGTTAGTGTCCAGCAGGCCCTGGATTCAATTATTACCGTAAATGGCTTTGCTTACACTAAGAAGGACAATGTTTATAAGGTAACCACGCCTGAAGAGGCCGAGCGCGAGGGAAAGATGACCAAGCTTTATCGCCTGAATAACGCCGATGCGTCAAAACTTAAAGAGACGCTTAAGAATGTTTTGACCGCCGAGGGTACAATTGAAGCAGATGTACGTTCTAACGCAATAATCGTTACTGATATCCCCGGGGTAATAAATAAGATTGAAGGGATGCTACCGGATTTAGACGACATTACACCCCAGATATTGATTGAGGCCAGATTAATTGAGACTTCTTTAACCGAAGCTGAAAAATTAGGGATTAATTGGACTACCACTATTAGTGTTAGCGGAGCGGTAAGGCCGACTTCTTTACCTTTTGAGCCAAAGGGAGAAGGCAAGTGGATGAAGAATGTATTTCCTCCTGCTACTGGTTCCGATTTTCCTTCAGGCTATCCCTATAGTTTTCCATATGCAACTAAAGATGAGTTTACCTTCGGCACTCTGGATTTTAGCGGACTTCAGGCAATATTTGATTTTCTAAAATCACGCAGTGATACAAAGCTTGTCGCTAATCCGCGCATTGTTACCTTAAATAATCAGAAGGCCACCATAAATGTGGGCAAGGCAATCCCGATTGCGACTTACGAACGAAATGAGACTACAGGGAAATGGGAGATTACTGGCTGGGAATCTGAAAAGGAAATGGTTGGGGTTAACCTGGAGGTTACTCCTCAAGTAAGTCCGGATGGCAGGATAAAATTAAAACTCAAGCCCGAGGTTAGCAGCATTTTTGATTGGATAACTGATGAGGATGGAAATAAGCAGAGGCCGATTACCAGCACCCGCGTTGCTGAAACGGAAGTCCAGATTAAGAATGGCCAGACTGTGGTGATTGGGGGATTAGTAAAGAACAAAACGCTGACAACGGTAAAAAAGATTCCTATCCTTGGCGATATCCCTATTCTTGGCCTTTTCTTTACCAGAAGGGAATTAAGTTCTGAGGAAGATCCTAACGAGCAAACCGACTTGCTAATCTTTGTAACCGCAACTATAATTAAGGACTCAGATGAGCCTTTGGTTGCCTGGCAGCGCTACATGGTTACTTCACCGCCAAGGCCGTTTAAGTTAGGAACCAGGGCAGTCGCAGACATAATTAAAGAGGCAGGAAAATGAGAGATAAAAAAATTCTGATTTTATTTGCGTTTGTTTGCGCTGTTTTAGGAGTTATTTTGTTTTTATCAAGGCCGCAAGATATGCAAAAACAGCAAATTAGCCCAGCGCAAGAAGCAAGGCATCAGGCAGACATCGGCAGATTAAGAGAAGAGATTAAGCGGAACAATGATTTAATCCGTTCCTTTGTGCAGATGAATCGCTCTCTTAAAAATAGATTGAATGCAAAGGAGAGCAAATTAAGAGAAGAAAAGGAGAAATTGCAGAATTTAAACGTCAGAGTTAACGAGCTTCTTTTAGAAAACAAGATGCTGAATAAGGAATTAATATCTACAAGAGAGACTTTAACTCAACTCGAAGAATTAACCCAGCCGATAAGAAGGAGGTTTGAAGGGTTAGAGAGCACCTTTGAGGGAATCAGCGCCTCCTTGACTGCTTTGGGATTCAGCCCGGGTAAAGAAAAAGAATTAAGGAGGCAGCTGGCTTTTCTGAAAAGAGAGCTGGTTGCAATTGACCGCCAGATTCCCACGCTGATTAAGGAAAATAAAAATTACCGGAAGCAAGCGGAGACTTTAAGAAACCTCCTCGGCCAGAAAGATAATCAGATACAGAATTTAAAAGAGAAATTAAAACAAGGCCTGGCAATGGCAAAAGAGCTCCAGGGGGTTATTATTGAGAAGTCGAAACTGGGGAAAAAATTGAATGAATCCCAAGAGAGGAATAAACTCTTTGAGGGGAAATTAAGCGAAAAAGACGAGCGGATAGAAAATTTGGAAAACAGATTGAAGGAAGAACTTGCGAAAAAAAAGCAGGAGCTAAACAGTTTTCTTGAGGCAAAGGCAAACTTGGAAAGAGAGATAAATCAGTTACGGGAAAAAAATGTTAATTTGAAGAGGCAGTTAGAGAAAGAGCAAATAAATAAAAACGACCTTGTCCGCCTAAAAAGGAAAAATTTTGTCTTAGAGCAAGGCCTGGAAAATCTTAGGAAGAAAAAATTCCTGTTAAATGAGCATATTGCGAAATTAAAAGAGCAGGTTCAGAAACTGCAGGATGACAACAAGACCATAGCTTCTCTCAAAGAAATAAATCAGGAGCTTGAGGAGCAGCTAAAATTAACAAGAGCGGAAGTGGATAAGTTAAACAGCCAGTACGCGGATTTAAAGCTGGAGTACGAGTCGGTGAAAGACACTGTAGCTAAGAATGAAGCTGAACTGGCCAAGCGGGCTGAGAGAATATTGAGTCTCCAGGATAGATTGATTGCGGCAGAGGGGAATATTGAGCAGTTGCAAAACGATTCTCTGCGGCAAAAAGAGGAGTCGGCCGGTTTAAGGAGGCAGTACGTTGCCAGGCAGTTGGAAAACGAAAAATTAAAAGACCAATTAAAACTGTACACGCAGAGATTAGCTGATTTGCAGAGTCAGATTATGCAGGCTGCGGAAACAAATTCGATTTTGCAGGAAAGGTTGCGGGAGATTTCAAATATATTTAAGGCCAAAGAAGCTTCTTCCGCTCCCGAAGCAAGCACTAAGAAAGTAGATGTCGAACTTATTCCAGAGGTAAACACATTAGAAGAAAGGGATGCAAAAACAGAGGAGAAAGAAAGCACAAAAGAAGACTCAATAAAGACAGGACAAGAGAATGAGAAATAAAAGCAAAACCCTTGATTTAATAAAAATTTTTATATTCGCGGGATTATTGACTGTAAAGACTGGTATGTGTGTTCAGGCGCAGGAAAGGCCCTCGCGCGAAGAAATAATTCAGAAGTCAACCGAGCATTTTCAAGAAGGTGAAAGATTTTACAGCCAGGGGGATTTTACCCGCGCTGATGAAGAGTTTAAAAAAGCGCAGGAGTTATTAAATTATCTTCAGCAAGAGCAGATAAGCGTTAAACCGGGAATAGGAGAGCTGCCAGTAAGCAGCGTTAAAGGTAAAAATAGTCAGGAAAAAGAAATAAATTACGCTGATTATTTAAAAAAGGCTTTGGAGTCTTCCAAAACCGGTGACTTTGAGACAGCAATTTCGAATTACTTAAAGGCGATTGAGTGCTATCCAGATAATGCCGACCTTCATTATAATCTTGCAGTCGAATACTTAAGAACCAGTCAGTTTGATAAAGCGGTGAAGGAATTTGGTAAGGTTATTCAATTAAATCCCGAGGATAAAGACGCTTATTATAATCTGGGCGTGTTACATGAAAGTTACCTTGGGAATTGGAAACTCGCCAAATTTTATT
>QNCD01000121.1 GCA_003644385.1 Candidatus Omnitrophota bacterium | reverse complement strand
CTTACCGCAATTTTAACAAACGTTCAAATGCTTTTGGCTTTAAATAATTCCCTTGATGTCGATTCTAAAGAATCGCTTGAGTTAATTGAGGAAGCAACCAAGCGCTGCCGGACGATTGTTCAGAAATTAATGACCTACGCTAAAAAACCCTTGGAAACCGCCGAAATATACGAGCTGAATTTGTTGAATGTCATTAAAAATGTAGTTTTGTTCCTTGAGTATCAATTAGGACAAGACAATATAAAAATAATTGTCGATGCAAAAGAAAATGCCTATTCAGTTATGGGTAATCAAAACGAATTGGAGCAGGTTATAACCAACATAGTCTTAAACGCCAGGGACGCCATAAGGCAGATAAAAAAGGGCGGCAATATAAATATATCGCTTTCAAAAAGCGGCGAATGGATAAGGATAGAAATAAAAGACGAAGGCATAGGAATACCGCAAGAGGCGATTCCAAAGATATTCGACCCCTTTTTCACTACAAAAGAGGTCGGAAAAGGGACAGGACTTGGCCTTTCCATCTGCCAGTCCATCGTAGAGAAGCACAACGGTCTTATTGCTGTAAAATCCGAACCCAACAAAGGTTCCATATTCACTATTCAATTCCCTAAGGCAAAAGAAAGGAAAATAGCTAATAGTAAGGTCTGATTGAAAATGAAATATCCAACCGTTTTCCATCTCATTTCGTCTGTATGTAGCTCAAAGAACATATCCTTATGTTTAATTGGAGGATTTGCAGTTAATTATTATAAGGTAACCCGCCAAACTGCAGACGTAGATTTTTTGATTACGAAGAATGACTACGATAAAATACTAAGTTTATTGGAAGAAGAAGGTTTTAAACTAGCCTATGCCCAAGAGGTATTTGCCAGGCTTACAACCGAGAAGTCATATTTGATGGACCTTGACTTTATGTTTGTAGATAGAGAAACGCTGGATAAAATTATCAGAGAAGGAAAACAGATTAGTATTGCCGGAAGAAAATTTATAGTTCCTTGCCTGCTTCATTTAATCGCCCTTAAGTTACACGCAATAAAGTATAATCCAAAAATTCGTGAATATAAGGACATTACGGATATTATCGAATTGATTAAAATCAATAAAATAGACGCAAGAGGCGATGAATTTAAAAACCTGTGCCTAAAATATGGCACGGAAGGACTTTATCATAAAATATTAGAAAAGGTTTAAAGAGTTAATGATGAAAAAACTCAAGCTACCCATTATTAAAGAGTCGCATCCAGCTGCCAGATGCTTATCTATGGACGATTATGTAAAATTTGTCACCTTAAATTTGAAATATATTATAGATAAAAAAACTATTAGAGAGCAGAAGAGATTGGCAGCAGTGAATGTTCAGTTTTTGCTAAGGTGATTATTTTGTTAAAGTTGATAAAACAAGCGCAAGATAAAAGGGAGACACAGGCAAATGGCTAAGAAAATTCTGGTGATTGATGACGAAGAATTAATTATTAAATCGCTCAGGAAGTTATTAGAAAAGAACGGCTTTATGGTTTATGTTGCAAAAAACGGGCAGGATGCGATTGTGATGGCAGAAGAGGAAAATTTTGATTTAATAATCGCCGACATCAGAATGCCGGGAATAAATGGGGTTGACACGGTACAGTCAATCTTTGAGAATTTAGAGAATAGAAAAGTAAGTAGAATTCCTACCATCTTCATTACCGGCTACGCCGATAAGGACATCAAGCAAAGGGCAACCGCCCTGAAACCCCTAGCATACATTTATAAGCCGTTTGATATTTCGGAGTTGGTGGATAGAGTGAAAGAGGTTTTGAGGTAAGTATGGCGCTTTTAGATTTAGAAATTAAAAGAATTGAATTACCTCCTCTCAGAAATTCGATAAAGCATTATTTAAAAAGAGCTCAGGAGATTGAGGCATATTTGAATAAAAGGCCCAAGGAATGGGGGAAATTTCAAGCAGAATTTAATATGGAAGTCAATCGTGTTTTTTATAACATAATGAATTTTGAAAAAGAAAATTTTGCTGTTGGGCAAGAAGAAAAAGTCTATAAGTTTAAACGGATATTTATTAAACGAATAAGAGAAGTATTTTTAAAAGGTGTTTATAATGAATGGGCATTTCGTAAACCATTCGGTTATGCCGGAGATTTCAAGATCATAGACGATATTTATCAAAATAATCCCACCACCACTGGCTTTGTTCGGCTTTTTGACAACTACTGTATGATGTCGGCGATAGCAGTGGCGGTAAGGAATCGAAAGGAAGATTTCAAAAGGATAATTATAAATTTTATCAACACTAAACCGGGGCGTAACCTAAGAATTATGAATCTTGCTTCGGGGCCCTGTCGGGAACTAAAGGAACTTTTGTCTGAGTATTCTTCACTCAGCAAAAATGTAATTTTCGATTGCTACGACCAAGATGAAAAAGCCATAAAATATGCAAAGAAATTATTAGTCGGATATTCCAACATAAACTTTATCAGAGAAAATGCAATAAGGATTGCTTTTAGAAAGAATATATTTCAACTTATAGATAAAAAATATGATTTGATTTACACCACTGGACTTTTTGATTATTTCGGTGAGCGAGTAGGTATCGCTTTAGTTACAAATCTTAGAAAACTCCTGAATCCTAGTGGTATGCTTGCTATTTCAACTATGAGAGATAAATATAGTAATCCTTCTGTCCATTATATGGAATGGGTTGCAGATTGGAGCTTGGTTTATCGCAACGAAGAGGAATTCAAGAGTATCTTTATTGAATCAGGATTTGGTGATGACGAGTTAGAAATCGGGTATGAACAACAGGGAATAATGCAGTATATATTCGCTACTAAAAAAGAAGGCAAAAGGTAAATATTATGAATTTATTTGCAATAAGCGGATTAATAAATGCAATTTCCGTATTTATATTAGGATGTATAGTTTATTTTAAAAATAGAAAAAGAGAAATAAACATACGCTATGCCCTTTTTTGTTACTTCGTTGGCTTTTGGAGTTTTTGCTATTTCTTCTGGCAAATCTCTCAGGATAAAAACTCAGCCTTGTTTTGGTCTCGTGGTCTTATGGCAGGGGCAATATTTATTCCTGTATGTTTCTTACATTTTGTTCTACTGTTGTTAGATTTATATGAAAAGAGGAAGCGCATTGTTAAGATCGGATATCTGATTTTTTTGTTCTTTTTTATTCTTAATTTTACCTCTTGGTTTGTAAGCGATGTTAAACCTAAGATGTATTTCAGATTTTGGCCTGAGCCGGGGGCAGTATTTTCAATCTTCTTATTAGTTTGGTTTTGGTACTGTTTGTACCCCTGTTATTTACTAATCAGGGACTATAGAAAATTTACAGGCATTAAGCGTCAACAGGCAAAATATGTGTTAATTGCTATTTTAATTGGATATAGCAGCGGTTCAACAAATTATTTTTTATGGTATAACATTTCAATTCCGCCCTATGGGAATTTCATAGTTCCTCTCTTTGTCGGCATGATGGCCTATGCCATCGTCCGCTACCGCCTCATGGACATCACCATCACCATTACCCGCACCGGTGTATTTGTTGCGGTTTACACTCTGGTTTTAGGCTTGCCTTTTCTTCTGGCAATCTGGGGTGGATCCTGGCTTATCGGTCTTCTTGGGCCGAACTGGTGGGTTGCACCTCTGGTTCTTATGGCAGCCCTGGCCACAGTAGGCCCGTTTCTCTATATTTTTCTCCAAAGTAGGGCTGAGGCTATCCTTCTGCGCGAGCAGCGCCGCTATCAGGAAACCTTAAAGCAGGCGGCAATCGGGATGACCAGAATCCGTGACCTGGATAAGCTTTTAAATCTCATTGTCCACATCGTAACCAAGACCGTTCGTATCTCCCATTCGGCAATATATCTGCTTGAGCAAAAAACTGAGCAATATCTATTGGAGGCGGGAAGAAAT
>QNCD01000120.1 GCA_003644385.1 Candidatus Omnitrophota bacterium | reverse complement strand
CGGAAAGACCTGTCCGGTTAAAGTCATGCGCAGGTTTCCTTTAATTTTGCCCTCAACTCTTTTCTTATCATTATTATAATAGCCGTTAAAGAAACCTTCTTTCAGCCATTCTTTGGCTTTGATATGTTCGCTCATCCAGTTTGCTTTTTCCCAGAGGTTATTTATTAACTTTGTTTTGTTAATGAAGACTTTTATCCCGGAAACGGTTTCTTTGGTTGCTTGGAAATATTTATCTAAAATTTCATGTTTTTCTTTTAGGTCGGCATAATTTATTTTTTTATTTTTAATACCGTCAAGCAATATAAGCATTTCTTTTAAAATCAGGATGTTCTTTTGTTTAAGCCTTCGCAGTAGACCGCAAAGAATAAGTAAATTTTGAGCATACATTGCACTAAAGGCAACGCTCTCTCCGAATTCAGCTGCCATATCCAGGCCGTCATTCCAGTCAGCATCTTCCAGGCGGATAAAATTATGCGGTCCGACATTAAAAAACTGTACTAAATTCTGCAATAAAAGGTGTTCCAGGATACTGCCTTTATAAACTTTTCCCTTTTTAGTTTTTAATTTTTTTCCATATTCGGGCTTCCAGCTTTCATCCTTCAATTTGGCTCTGTATAGCTGATGGTCACGGAAATAAGGTACTTGTTTTAAAAGTATATTAAGATTTCCGGTCTGATGGATATAAAGCTTTAAAGTAGTTAAAGGCCAGATACCGTGGTCCATCCATACACGGCTGATATTATTCCTGTCAGCAATAAATTCGTTTGAATCATCTTCGATTATTGTGGCGTTGGAGCCGTCTATACGTATTCCGGAAAAATTGTTAATTAGAGATGGCGCAACTTCCCCAGGATTCTTTAATATAAGTGAAAGGCAGTCCTGCCATAAATCGCGCCAGCCTCTGCCGCCTTTGCCGTAATCAAAATCCGGCAGAAAAGAACAGCCGAAGATTTTTCTAAGCTGCGGTTGGATGTTTACCCACTTAAGCCAATTATCAAAATGAAGATCGCCGGTATTAAAAAGCAATTGCGAGCTTATCTCTTGCCAATAAGATTTATTTTTTGCGAAAGCTATATCGACTTTTTTCCTGCTGTTTAATTTTTTCTGAATACCTGTTATGCGGGCTTTATTTTTTACTATACCTAAAATTATTATATACGAAGTAGATTCTTTTGGTTTAAGCAGACAGGGTTTAAATTTAAATCCTGCCATTGTTTCTTTGCCTTGGATATTTTTTTCTTTTCTTGGCCTGAGATTGCGCATAACTGCCTGCGGAGTTTCCAGATCCCCGCCTTCGCCGATAAACTCGTCCTGAGTAGGATAAATATATTGCGGATTGCCGTATCGTTCGTCTTTAGCCAGTACAAAATAGAAAGTTTTATTTTTGCGGTGCCCGGATTCATCAAAAATAAGAGTAGGCATGACGACTACCCCTGATTTTTCTAAGTTTACACGCTCAAGCAATGAGGTAACATGAGAGTGGTCATGTAAATTATGCGCTGACCTTGCGAATATAGGAATGGCTGCGGTAGGAATAAATTTTATTACCCGCGATGAAATATTGGTGATATTAATTAGCATTATTTCTACGGGATCATCTGTAGAAGGAATAAATGATAGGATTTCGCTTTTAAGTCCGATTTGCTTATTTTCCCGTGTAACCTTATGCCAGAGTAGCCCTGCCTCAAGCAGGAATTTATCTTTTTTACTAAAAACGGAATCTTTTGAAACTCCGGTTGCCGACCAGACTTTTTCGGGATTTAAATAGATCCAGAAATTACGGCTGGATTTTATATTATGTAAGTCTCTGCGGGAAACCGGCTGTAATAAAAAGGAATTAAAATCTGTTTTTAAATCTCCGCCAAGCAGGGGAGTCAGCGAAGACATAATAGGGGATTGATTGCATAGAGGGAAATAAAGGGTATTTATGCGGTGTGCAGAACTTGAGCTAAATGTACCATTATTATCAGTAAATTTCCAGAGTTCTTTATCCATCTTATTGGTTAAATTTATCACACTCGAGTTACTTTTGCAATAACTTTATTAGGGACGGTTCTGAACTCAATCAAGAACTGTCCCTTTTGAGGGGACAGTTCTGCTTTGGCTTGAGAACCGTCCCTGACCTTGAATATGGGTTGCAAAAAGATAAAGAGATGTTAAAATAGACTTTATGCGTGCAGCGGTTTATTACAGTAATAAGGATATAAGGATAGAAGAGAGGCCTAAACCTAAAATCGGGCCAGAAGAGCTCCTGGTGCGGGTTGAGGCCTGCGGCATTTGTGGCAGCGACGTAATGGAATGGTACCGTATTGACCGGGTACCGCTGGTATTAGGCCATGAAATTTCCGGCATAATTGAAGAAGCTGGAGGAGGTATTAAGGAATATAAAAAAGGGGATAGGATTGCCTGCGCACATCATGTTCCCTGCGGCAACTGCCATTACTGCCTTAGCGGCCATGACTCGGTCTGCGATACCTTGCGTAAGACTAATGTTGACCCCGGTGGATTCGCCGAATATATAAGGCTGCCGGAAATTAATGTTAAAAAAGGGGTTTTTCCGCTGCCGGATAATGTTGCTTTTGAAGAGGCGACATTTATTGAACCGGTTGCTTGTGTTTTGCGCGGACAAAGGTTAGCCGAAGGAGTCAAAGGAAAATCTGTATTGGTATTAGGAAGCGGTATAGCCGGATTATTGCATATTCATCTGGCGCGTATTCACGGTGCGTCTTTGGTTGTAGCTACAGATATTAATCAGTATAGAATAAATGCAGCAAAGAAATTCGGCGCCCATGCAGCCTTTAACGCCAGAGAGTATAGCCCCGAATTTCTGCGGGAATTAAATCAGGGCAGGCTTACGGATTTAGTTATTGTTACCAGCGCAGCAGAGCAGGCTATCAAACAGGCGTTAGAATCCGTAGAGCGGGGCGGCACCATACTTTTTTTTGCCCCTACGGATAAAAATAAAAAAATACCCCTTATCTTTAATAATTTATTTTGGAAGCAGGAAATAACTCTTACCAGTTCTTATGCTGCTAGTCCGCAGGAATATCAGCAAGCCCTGGATTTGATTGCCAGCAACAAGTTAAATATTTCCGAAATGATTACCCATAAATTCGCTTTAAAGAATATAACAAAAGGTTTTCAATTAGTTGCCGAAGCTAAAGATTCTATAAAGGTAATTATTGAGCCGCAGAAATAAGTTTTGCTATATTTTATTAAGGCCAAATAAGACAATAGCTAGAAATTAAAAATAAAAGCAAAAAGGAAAAAAATCGGAGGTAGGCATGGATTGGGGAATGAAGAGCAGGATGCGCCGCATTTTTAAGGAAGACGGCAAAACAGTAATGTTGGCTTTGGACCACGGCTATTTCTTAGGACCGGTAAGCAGGCTGGAGGATCCTACCAAGGTAATTACTCCATTGATTCCTTATGCCGATGCATTGATGCTTACCCGCGGCATATTGCGTAATTGTATTGACGCCAAGTTTGATGCTCCGGTAGTCTTGCGCGTTTCCGGAGGCAATAGTATAGCCGGAAAAGATCTCTCTGACGAAGATATCACTGTTTGTATAAAAGAAGCTATCAGGCTTAATGCTTCGGCAGTAGCATTGTCGATTTACGTGGGCGCAGAATACGAACACCGCACTTTAGTAAATCTCAGCCGCCTGATTGATGAGGCAGAAGATTTCGGCATTCCGGTTTTAGCGGTTACTGCTGTCGGCAGAGAATTAGAGAAGCGCGATGCAAAATTCCTTTCTTTATCCTGCCGCATTGCCGCGGAATTGGGGGCACGTTTTATTAAAACTTATTATTGCCAGGATTTCTACAAGGTGGTAGAGTAATGTCCACTTCCTCTAGTGATTGCCCACGGCCCGAAATTAATAACCTAGATGGTCGCCTTGAAAATTGCTGAATTCTCCCTATAATAAGAGGCAAATGGCGT
>QNCD01000119.1 GCA_003644385.1 Candidatus Omnitrophota bacterium | reverse complement strand
TCGCTGTTGCTGCCGAATCCTATGTTTTAAATGCTTAACCGGCTTACGAGATTTAATCAAATTTTCTAACTCCCGCACAGATAAACCCTTGGCAATAATTTCCTGCGCCAGTTTTCTCTGCTGATTTATCTCTGTTACTTCCAATAGAGCCCTGCCCTGTGCAAAAGAAAGACGGCCGCACCTGACTTCCTCTTGAATCTCTTGCGGTAACCTCAAGAGCCTCAAAAGGTTAGCAACTGTGGGCCTGGATTTGCCTAATACATCGCTGAGTTCTTCCTGGGTCACCTGGTATTTATCCATCAGGTATTGAAACGCGCGCGCTTCTTCAATAGGGTTGAGCTCCTGCCTTTGAATATTTTCAATCAAAGAAATTTCCAGGGAATCGCGGTCAGTAACATCTTTAATAATCACCGGCATCTCGGAAAAATTTAATTGCTGCGCAGCGCGCCAACGCCTTTCTCCAGCAATCAATTCAAAATCCTCGCCCCTGCGCCGGACAATTATTGGCTGAATTACTCCTTTTTCTTTAATAGACTGGATCAACTCCTGCATATTCTGAGGGTCGAAATCTTTACGCGGCTGCAATGTGCTGGGTTTAATTCTATCAAGTGCTACCATTGTAATCTTTTCCGACTTTTCTGCTTCCCGCTCAGGGATCAAAGCGCCAAGCCCTCTACCCAATGCCCTTTTCTCCATCATTTGTCTCCTTTGACTGTTCTAAAGCCTCTGTTTCTATATCCACTAAATTTACCCGCGGTAATCCTAATATTTCCTGGTTTAATTCTTCATATTTTTTTGCGCCTATAGAATCTTTATCGTATATGGCAATAGGCTTGCCAAAACTGGGTGCTTCAGTAATCCTGATATTGCGCGGAATCACAGTTGCATAAACCTTATCTTTAAAATAATTGCGTGCCTCTTGAATAATCTCTTTAGTCAGGTTAGTGCGAAAGTCAGCCATAGTTAAAAGCACTCCTTCAATTTCCAAGGCAGGGTTGAGGTTATTTTTCACAAGTGTAATAGTATTAAGGAGTTGAGTTAATCCCTCCAGGGCATAATATTCACATTGTACTGGTATTAATACTGAATCTGCGGCACACAGGCCATTTATGGTGAGCAGGCCTAATGAAGGCGGTGAATCAATAATAATAAAATCAAAGTGGTCTTTTTGGCTTTCCAGCGCCTTTTTTAATCTATACTCCCTAGCTAAGCCACTGACCAACTCTATTTCTACTCCTGTTAGATCCAGATTAGAAGGCGCTAACCATAAATTGCTCACCAGGGTGGGCTGTAATATCTGATCGACATTTAGTTCTTCTAATAAAATATGATAAGTGCTTTTTTGAATATCGTGCTTATTAATCCCTAAACCGCTGGTGGCATTTGCCTGCGGATCTAAATCAATAAGTAAAACCTTATGCTGAGATAAGGCTAAGCAGGTTGCGATATTTATTGCAGTAGTAGTTTTACCTGTGCCGCCCTTCTGATTACAGATTGTAATTGTTTTACCCATTGCAATATATAGGGTTATAAATTGTTTCACGCGGAACAAATTGTTCCGCTCAGAACTATTGTAAACATTATTATCATAAAAAATTCACTTTTGTCAAGTATTTTCTTTGTTGGAAATTATAAGGCGTACTCTTACTTTAGCAGGCTTTGCACCCGGCATACCAAATAAACCCTTTTCCTCCTCGGAAAGAACCTCTATTTTGACTTTATCGCGGGAAAGCTTTAATTCTTTCAAGGCTTTCTTTACTGCCTCTTCAACAGTGCTCCCTTCAACTTCAATGCTTAATTGCTTATTCATTTTAGCCGGCCTTTTTAAGCCGCAGTTGTTGTAACAACATAAGGGTACTGTTTGTAAACCAATATAGCACTAATCCTGATGGCATATGATAAAAAATATACCCGAACATCAAAGGAAAAACAATCATCATTATTTTTTGCTGCTCCGCAGTACTACCAGAAGTTCTCACCGCAGAAATCTTTTGCTGGAAGAACATACCTGCCATCATTAATAGGGGCAAAATATTAATTTCATTACCGATAATCGGAAGGGCTTGAGGAAGTATAAATAGGCGGTCCGGCGCTGATAAATCTTTAATCCATAAGAAATTGGCTCCTTTTAAAGCAACAGAGCGAATCAAGGCCAAATATAGAGCAATAAATACCGGGAACTGTAATATTAAAGGTAAACAACCCCCGAAGGGATTAACTTTATGTTCGCGGTACAAATTCATTATTTCAACATTGAGTTTCTGAGGGTTATCTTTATACTTGGCCCGGAGCTCTTCGGTTAAAGGTTGGAGAGCCTGCATTGCTTTCATAGAACGCATCTGTTGCAGGCTTAATGGATATAACAAAAAGTAAATTAACAAGCTAACTATCAGTATCGCTACACCCCAATTACCCACAATATTAAAAATAAAGCGTAATAATTTTAACAAGATGTGAGAGACATAATTTAGTTTTCCGAAATACATTACTCCGCCCCATTCCGGCTTAACCTGTTTTATCTTCTCTAAGTCTTGTGGCCCCAAATAGATATGGAAATTTTCACTAAAGGAAGCTCCCGGATTGATTGTCTGTTTAGGCGCCTGTAATCCTAATTCAGAACTATTTGAAGAGTTCTTTCTTATAAAAGCAGAGTAAATATGCTGCGCTGGTTCTGCCACTAAACAAAAATATCTATTACGCAAACCCACAAATTTTATATCTTCTGCTCGGTAGGACTTGCGCCCGTTAGGATGCAGCAGTGTTCCCCCCAAAGCAATTGTCATATCCTTAAAGCGGGCGTCAGGATCATCGCGCGCAAAATCTATGGTACCAATAATAAATGTCGGGTCAAAAACTATTGGTTCCTTGGAAATATTCGATACCACCAACTCTAACTCTATGGTATAACTATAGTTAGAGAAAAAGAATCTTTTTTGAATAACCTTCTGACTGTCCTCATGGATAAAAGTAGCGGTTTGTGTATTAAAAGATTCTTTATTAAAAATCAATGCGGGGTCTGTAATGAGGAAGGCGTTTGCCAGGCCTAAAGTATCATTTTGATACTCCTTGAATATTGCTTCTTTTATTGTGGCTAAAGGCTCTACAAAAATTAAATCGAGCTCTTCTTGGGTATGGTGCAAAAGCGTACTAACATCGGGTTCTGGCAATGCCGTAGCAAGCGATTCCTTTTTTACGCGGGGAGGGGATGGCGAGAGTTCCTCAGCTAAAGGAATTTTTTGCGTAACCCCTTGTGGTTCAAGGGGTTGTTGTTTATTCATCAATGATGACCAGCTAAATATTACAAGTATAGATAAAATAACTGCTAAAAGTGCTCGACGTTCCATAATTTAGTTGTTGTGTGTGTATTTACTATAAAAGGTTATAATATAGGGTCATAACCGGATTGCCGCGCAAAAGGATGGCAGCGCAATAATCTTAATACACCCAAGAGGCACCCCTTAAAGAACCCGTATTTAATAAGCGCTTGCCTGGTATATTCAGAGCAACTCGGGGTGAAGCGACAGGAACAGGGCAATTGATAACGAATATATTTCTGGTAAAAAAGAATGCAATAAATTGTTATTTTGCTTAACATTAAGCGGTAAGTTGTTTTCTGCCTTTGCGGCGCCTGCGGGCTAAAACCTGCCTGCCGCTGGAAGAAGCCATTCTTCTACGAAAACCATGTTTTCTTTTACCGACGATAATCGTTTTGACTTTTAAATGTTTCTTCATCCCGGCTCTCCTTTTACTATGCTCACCCGTCGCAAGCCTAGGGTTGCTTGAAAGATTAGGTGATAATTATAACATATGACTTTTTAAAGTCAACTATAAAAATAAACTGGGTAGTATACTGGATTTTGTGTAAATTCGCTTCAAAGAGGTAATGGTTTTATATGGCTCAACCAGAGATCGTGGCTGTAACGAAAGATTAGAGGGCAAATTTTTTA
>QNCD01000118.1 GCA_003644385.1 Candidatus Omnitrophota bacterium | reverse complement strand
GATGGTGTTAGCACCATTTTGGCAAGAGCAAAGGAGGGAAATGGCAATTATTCTCTTACCGCCACTGCTGCTGTCACAGTTGATACAACAGCTCCAGTGATAGACTGGGTAACCAAACCAACTGCTCATTCAAGTAGTGGAGTGTTTTACGTAGTAGCAACAGATGCAACAACTGCTGTATCTACAATTGAGTATCAGGTTGTAGGTATAACAGGCTGGACCGCTTCAGGGGTATCGACATTCACGCTAGCTTCAACTGTAACAGCCAGTTTTGATACAGCCTGGCTCTTCTCAGCTGAAACTGATCGTACTGTTCAGGTAGAGGTAAGGGCAATAGATGAGCTTGGTAATATAACTACTCCTCCTATATCTTATAGTTATAGATATGATACCCAGCCACCAACTGCTGCAACAGCAGAATTTATCACAGACAAAAAGATAGTTGTTCCTTTCAGTGAAGAAGTAGCCTCACCTGACGCTTCACTTTTTGCCGCATCTGCTGATGGTACTACTATAAATGGCGCTTCTGCTAGTGTACTTGCAGATCAAACAAAGGTTGAAATTACTCTTGAATCCTCTGTTCCAGCGACGTGGCTTACAGGTGATGTAACGCTCGTGTTTGATGAGGGTGCAGTTGTTGATCTGGCGGGTAATCCTGTACCTGCTGGGACTTCACCTATTACAGCTGATACAACAGCACCGCGATATGTTGGAGGAGAATTTATTAACCATGATACAGCAGTAATCCAATTTAGTGAAGCTTTGTCCGCTGTTTCAGCAGCAAGCTTCAGTATTACAGGCGTTGATATAACTGAAGCTACACTTTCTGCTACTCAAGAGGTCACTCTTACCTTAAGTGGATTAACTACACAGCTTCAATCAAGTGGAGCAACTTTAAATATTCTCTCTGGTGCAGTTGTGGATTGGGCTGGTAATGAAATAGCTCCTGCTGCGGTATGGATTAGTGCAGATACAACAGCACCAGAGATGCTTAGCGTGCAGGCAACCCCGTCTCTTGTTTCTTCTCAGACAGTTAATATCAATATAACCTTTAATGAGAAAATGGCACAGGCTAATCCCGTGGTTGCCGAAACTGACGGTACAGTAATAGTGTCTACCGGCGAGTGGAATGACGCTCAAACCATGTGGACAGGTGTGTATATCGTACCTGAACCTGGCCAGATAACATCGTTTACCAGCACCAACGTGATGGTTTACGGAGCAAAAGACAGAGCACAAGTAGAAATGGCACTGTCAACTATGACTGTATCACCTGCTACTGTATGGGTGGTGAATAGAGGCCCAGATATAGAGTTGGGTGGAACTCCATCGCCAATAGAGATTGATGGAACCTGGGCAACAAGTGCTGCTACCATAGAAGTTGCGATTTCAGCAGCTGTTCCAGCAGCAGCATCTGGTTCAGGTGTGAGTGTAGCTTCTGTAGAATACAATATTACTACTGATACAAACATAATAACCACCCAAATTGTTACTGTTTCACCGCCAACCACCCCTGTAACAGGCATCACCTTTGCGGTTGCTCTTTCTGATGCTCACACTTATGTAATTAATGTTAATGCTGTAGATACATTAGGAAATATAAGTAGTTTCTCCGCCACACTTCAGGTTGACAGGACTCCTCCCACATCTCAGCCTTCAGCCAGGTTCATTGGTTTGAAGAATCTAAATACGGCGGTGATGGAAGTTGAATTTAATGAACCTATAACTGCAGCTAATGTCGGGCTGTTTAATCTTACTTCAGGTGCTACTCCATCTACTCCTACGATTTCTGGCGCTGTTGTCTTCTTTGATGTAGATATATCGGGTGTTCCCGATGTTTTGACAGACGGTGATACTTTATCCATTAGTTCAGGTGGAGTTTATGATCTTGTTATGAATCCTGTAACTAATTGCACTGTGGATGTTGCTGGAGATACCTTTGCACCAGCTGTGAGTGATGTGACTGGTATTCCTAGTTCACCTGTCTCGGAAGCTACGATAGCAATCACGGTAGAGTTTACTGAAGTGATGGATCAGACTGTAGCTCCGGTAGTTAAACTTATATCGCCGGCTACAGAGACAACAGTTACCGGTAGCTGGGTTGACTTTAATACCTGGGCAGGTTCATTCTCAGTTGGATCTACCAATGAGGGAGATAACTATGTCCAGGTAACCGGAGCTGAAGACTGGGCTGGTAACCCAATGGAAACTTACGAGTCTGATCATTTCACCGTTGACACCACCAAGCCACAGATTACCTCCATTACAGTAAATCCTGACCCCGTACCAGCAGGTACAAGTTCGGTTATCTTTACTGTGGTGTTTAACGAAGATATGAACGAATCTGTTGAGCCTACTGTCACTATTGGTAAAGCTTCACCTTATGAGACATACACAGTTGAGGGTGGTTGGAGTGATGATGATGGAAGAACCTGGATTGGTAGCTTTGAGGTGCCTGGCGATATGGCTGCAGGAACTTATCATGTGAAGGTGGCAGGTGCTCAAGATACGGTAGGTAACGTAATGGATCCTGATACATCGAAAACCTTCACCGTGATTGCAGAAAGAGTGGAGGAAGTGATAGGTAAGGCAGGTGGTACGGTAGAAATGGAAGGTGTAGCTGAGGTAAATATTCCTGAGGAAGCTCTTGATACCAACCAGACTATCTCTATCGAGATGATAGATCCAGCTGATGCTCCAGAATTTCCTGAGGATACCTATCTTACACCGGCAGGTCTTTACGTAGAGTTTGGTCCAGCTGGGTTGGTCTTTAATAAGCCGGTAACCATAACTATATATTACTCTCAGGATGTAATAGATAGTCTTGGTCTTGATGAAAATGAACTTACCCTCTATGTCTGGGATGGAGTCCAGTGGAGAAGAGTTGGTGGTGTTGTAGATACGGATACAAATACCATTACTGTTGAAGTTAATCACTTCAGTCTCTTCACTGTGGTAGAGGATACTGAGCCAGCACCTGCATTTGGTGTAACTCTCAGCAAGAATCCATTCCTGAGCAGTGATGGTACATTTTTCAGCTACAGTTTACCTAAGGCTGGAAAGGTTACTTTGAAGATATACGATGCCACAGGAGATCTGGTGAGGACTTTACTTGATGGTGAGGAAAGAGCTGCTGGAAAATACGAGGCTGATGTGAAATGGAATGGTTACAATGACTTTGGTAACTTCGTAGGCTCTGGTATATATATCTACAAGTTCGAAGTTGAGTATACAGCTGGTGGTTCTGATAAGAAGATAGGTACTGTAGGTGTTATAAAATAAAGTAAATTTCCTGGAGGGGCAGCTTAGGTTTGCCCCTCCTTCTTCTTGCCATTTTAAAATTGTTCTTTTTGGTGAGCAATCGTAGGAAATACTTAAACAGGATAAGAAAATTTAAAAACTGGTTAATCTGTAGGAATATCAGAAAAATAATAAACATAAAAGAAACTTAAAATCTAAAGGAGGAATCTAAATGGTGAAGATGAGAAGAAAGGTGGTGGCTGCAGTTTTTGCAGGGGTGCTGTTGGTTCTCACCGGTAGCTTGGCTGGATTGGCCAGTGAAGGAATATATGCTGATCTACAACCAGGCTGTAGACCAGAGGGAATGGGAGGTGCTTTTGTAGCTGTGGCTGATGATGTAAATGCTGCCTGGTGGAACCCAGCAGGTATTGCTCAACAGGAAAAAGGTGCTTTTACATTCCTTCATTCTACTCCTTTTGGTATATCCAATTATACATTAGATTATTTAAGCTGGGTTGCCCCTGGAACATTAAATTTTATAAAAGGTGGATTTGCTCTGAGTTACTTGAAACATGCCACAAAATTGGAAGAAGAAGGGGATGTAACTCATGATATGGTAGCACCTGAGATGTATATTCTTTCAATAGCTGGTACCGTAGCAGAGGGGAAGTTATATTATGGAATTAATTTTAAAGGAGCGTCTCTTTCCGCTGAGACAAGTTATGATGAAGGTACCATAAGAAGGGGAGGTTTTGCTGGTGATGTAGGTATTTTATATAAAATAAGTGACCAATTTTCTATGGGACTTGTAACAAAGAATTTAGCTGCCT
>QNCD01000117.1 GCA_003644385.1 Candidatus Omnitrophota bacterium | reverse complement strand
GACCAGTGGTACTTCATAGTGGCCGTGGCAGATTCCGGAATCGGAAAGATTTATATAAATGGCAATCTTGATGCTTCGTCGCCGGTATCAATCTCATCAAGTACAGACCCCGTATTGTTAGGGGTAGATTATCAGCCAGATGCCCGTTATTTCGACGGCTCAATTGACAATGTAATGATATTTAATAAAGCTTTGTCGGCATCTGAGGTTGGAGAACTGTATAATGAAGGGGCTGGTACATAGAAAAACAATTGTTAAGCGTCGTTACAGATTCGATTATTATAACGAGCACAAAAATCTTCATGCTTGACTATGGCAGTTTGTATATATTTTTTCATTTGCCGTTTGTATATAGAGCGGTCAAATCCAAGAGCGTTATTCCTGCATATGTGTGGTAAAAACTCACCTCTTCTTCTCTCAAACTGCAAAATGGTGTTTTGTAGAATGCTGGGCTTCTGCTCATAGAAAAAAATCCCTGTTGCGTTTGTTATTTCAGGTTGTTCTTGTGTGCAACCTAAACCTATTACCGTCTCCAGCGCACCACCTTTGCCAAAAGCTACAACGGGCTTACCACAAGCTTGTGCTTCGAGCGGAACAATGCCAAAATCTTCCTCGCCGGGGAACACTAACGCTTTACACTTCTTCATATATTCCACAACCTCACTGTCATCAGCCTTTTCGATAAAAGAGATATTGGCCGAAGCCATGTTCTTGAGACGGGGTAACTCGGGGCCATTCCCGACGATTACGAGTTTTTGTTCAAGCTTGCTAAAAGCTGAAACTGCCACGTCCACACGCTTATAAGGAACCAACGCTGAAACAATAAGATAATAGCCTTCATCTTCAGTGCAAAGGACGAATCGCTCGCAGTCAACCGGAGGATAGATTACGAATGAACTTCTGCCATAGGCTTGTTTAATTCTATTCTGAACATTTTTACTGTTGGCTAAAAAGTGCGTTACATTAGTTGATGTCTTTTTGTCCCATCTTTTCAGATAATCAAGTATAAACCCAGTCATCCATTTTTTAGGGCCAAGATATGCATTAAGGTACTCATAACGCATGTGCCAAGCGTAGCGCATAGGTGTATGACAATAACAGATATGTATAGTTCCTTTAGGAACTTTCACGCCTTTTGCAACACAGTGACTGAAACTCACAACACAGTCATAGTAGCTTAAATCAAACTGTTCAACAGCATGTGGAAAAAGAGGAAGATATCTCCTGAACTTTTTTACATCCCCGGGTAGATTTTGGATGTATGATGTGGTTATTTTATGTGCCTCTATACTTCTGGAGACCGAACCCGGAAAATGCACTAACGTAAAAATGTCGCTCTCCGGATAGAGTTCGCACACTGCCTCCAGGCACCGCTCACCACCCCGCATACCTGTCAGCCAGTCACAAACAAAAGCTATCGAACGCATATTTCATTTTCCAACATGTTGTTCTTGAAAGATTTGTAGTATCTTACCTACCAACTGTTCACAACTTTCCCGCCAAGTGGTTGCTTTGAACTCATTGATATTACGAACGATGGGCCATTTGTTTCTGGTCTCGATATCAAGTATCATCGTCGCAAGGGATTCACTTTGTTCAAGATTAAAATATGCGCAAAAATCTTTACCAACTTCCCGCAGTACCTCAATATCGCTGGCCAGAACAGGCAGCCTTTTCGATAAGGCTTCAACTATCGGCAGGCCAAAACCCTCCGCAATAGTCGGAAAGATAAGAGCTTTGCATCTCCTGTAAAGAAAATCAAGTTCTGTGTCTGAAAGGTCATTGAACATGAACAAAGATTTATTTAACATTGGGTGTTTCTTTATTCGGTTTATAATGTCCCGGCCCTTCCAGCCCTCACGCCCGACGATAAAAAGTCTAACCATCCGATTCTGATCCCATACTCTCTCAAATGCGTCCAGCAGATACATCTGATTTTTGCGGGGCTCTATAGTTCCTACGCACAGATAGCCAGCGCTGTTTGTGGGCTTAGCTATGATGTTTTCTAATTTCGGCCGGACAAAACCAGCTTCATCCATATTCTTTACATCGCATCCAAGATCAAAATAGTCGAATCTGTACTTTGATATGTTAATACCCATAGTGCAACCCATGTACATTTTGAGTTCCTCACAAGTATATCTGGAATTGCAGACATAACTGTCCACATACTTTATAGTTTTGCTAAGCCAGATATCAAACAGATATGTACTTTCAGAATTCACTAACTCTGGATACTTTATTGGAATAAGGTCATGTATAATCTGCACTATCTTTGCACCCTTACGTTTTGCCTTTTTTATAGCCTTCCAGCACGGGCTTACCCAGCCAGCTTCAACGAGCAACAGAACATCACTTTCTGAAAATCGCAGTTGAGCACTCGAACTGCACCAGAAATTCAGCATATTTATGAATTTGTTGTAACTGCTTATCAATCTTGCGCGGATAAAACATGGAAAGATTATTTTCAGGAGAAAGTGAAACGAAGGGTATCTTCGGACAAAGGTTTTAAATTTATTGTAAAGTGTTTTTAGAAAGATGGTCAATTTATAAGTAAAGCGTTTTTTGTATTCCTGAAGATTAATAATATAGAAACTGTCTAAATAATTTACTACCGGCCATGATTCGATGTCCGTCTCAACAGCTATATTTTGCATACGTTCAGCAACATTCTTGGCGACTCGCTGAATGCCAGTATTTATATAATTATGATATGTTTGTGTAATATCTATAAATATTCTTTTAGTTTTCCTTGTATATTCTGGCAACATAATTTGTTTGGCTATGGTATTTTTTTAAAAAGATAAAAGCCATCTCCTGAAAATTTAAGTTCATAATCATTGTGGTTTTTAAATTTCTGCAAAAGAGTATTATATTCTTCATCTGTCATAGGCCAACGAAATCTCTTTTCGTCAAAAATGATGTAATCGGTATCAAGTTTTTGAGGAAGCAAATAAGCTTGATGTGAACGGTTTAAATGCGGAATAATAGATGTTTGTGCAGAAACAGATACATTGTTGGGGATTGCCTTTACGGCTGAATAGCCAATAAAATCATGTTTAGTTATTACGTAGGCGTTGAGGTTGTTTATATTTTCGAAGAGTCCATATATGCAAAAGCATATTAAAATCATATTAAACTTTTTCGGAAACTTATTTTTAATATTTTTTAAACCCAGAACTAGAGCAATGAAAACATAGGGTATAATTGGAAATGCGTAATGGCCAGCAAGGTTATACATTTGGTCGTAGCCAGAAGTTGTATTTAGTAAAATTGGCGGAATACACAAAAGAAGGGTAAATGGACTAGCTATTGGAACAAAAGCCAGTGGGATTAAAAGTCTTAATGCTGCTAATATAAATTTTTTACCGAACAAGTATTGCGGATGAGTTAAAAGGGTTAATGCAATTTGTGTGTAAGAATTACCATGCTGACTCCAACGCTCAATAAATTTTGTCGCTCCAGGCTGGTTCGGGAAACTCATGGGTATTATTATTTTGAATGTTAAAATTGCCCATGCTACAGATATTGCTATTGTTAGTATTCCAAGTTTGCATTTCTTTTCAACCAAACAGGCATATATTCCAAACATTGCGACATAAACAGGCATATCTTCTTTACATGACAGACCAAGTATTACAAAGATGAAATACCTTAACGGTTTATTTTTATATAAGAAAATAAAGGCAGTAAAAATAAATAAAGGTTCAAAAACTTCATGATGGAAATCAAACAAAAAGCCTTTTATTAAAAAATCATAATTGAGATAAATAAATGCTATAGCCAGAGAAGCAAGCTTGGAAGACAGTTTGTCTTTAGCAATTAAATAAAGAGGATAGGCTGAAAGGACAACAATAACGGCCATTAGTATTACAAGGGTCAACGGATTGTCGCAAAGTATATAAAACGGAAGAAGCAAGAGTAAAACAGGGGCAAAGTGCTCACTGAAGAAATTTCTGCCTAGCCAGCGAGTATACATAAAATTACCTTTTATGGTGTTTGAAAGGGCAGAGTCATACATTGAAAGATCGTAAGCACCGGTGCGGAAAGTCAAATGCTGAGAAATTTTTACCCATACAAAAACTAATGT
>QNCD01000116.1 GCA_003644385.1 Candidatus Omnitrophota bacterium | reverse complement strand
ATGCGTGCCCAGCGTTCCGACCTTTATGGTTTTTATGGGATGTTCTAAATAGTCTTTAGGTGAAGCGGGTGAAGCAAAATGCAAGACCCAGTCTAAATTTTCGTCGAGATATAAAGGCTGAGAGATGTCGTGGTTTATCAGTTTAAATTTTGGCAGGTGGATTAAATCTTCGATATTTTCTTTGCTGCCGGTGATGAAATTATCCACGCAGATGATAAAATTTTCTTCGTTTAGCAATCTCCTGCACAAATGCGAACCGATAAAGCCTGCGCCGCCGGTAATTAGAATATTCAACAATCCCCTATCTCCTTCCAATGGATTTATAAATAAAACCGAGCTTGTTCATCTGCCCCGGCTCGAATATGTTTCTTCCGTCAATAAGAATCGGTTGTCGGAGTAATCTTTTTATCCTGGCTAAATCCAGGTTGCGAAATTCATCCCACTCAGTCATAATCAGGAGGCAGTCGCTGTTTCTGGCCGCTTCGTAAGGATTCCGGCAGAACTTGACGTTCCTCAGTTCCTTCTTTGCCTCCTGCATTGCCTGAGGGTCATATGCCTTTATCTTTGCCCCTTCTTTTTGCAACATCCTGATTACATCTATGGAAACGGAAAAACGTATATCGTCGGTATTTGGCTTGAAGCTTAAGCCGAGCACGCCGATTGTCTTTCCCGGAATTATCCAGACCGCCTCCTCGACCTTTTTCACCAGGAGCTGCTTTTGCTCTCTGTTAATTTTTGCTGTTTCTCTAAGCAAGCCGAAATCATATCCGGCCTTTTTTGCAATGTAAATAAATGCCTCTAAGTCTTTCGGAAAGCAATTATGTATTATCAATCCGCTACCAGTAACAAACGTACCGGTATCTTTGACTTCTAGAGAATAAACCTTTTCTTTACGGAAAAATTGTTTAATCTTTTTTATTTTCACTACCCCAAAATGACTATTAATCCGCTTGAAACCAGTAGGCTTTATGTGTTTCTTATAACTCAACAATCTCTGGTCAACCCTCCTCTGCATATCTCTGTCTTTAAAAAGAGGTAATGCCTTAATCTGATCTCGTCCGGAAATCCTGATAAAATGTGCAAAGTTAGTTGCTCTCTTCGAACGTGATCTTTTGTAGCTAGGAACTATGCCTAATGTATGAAATAAAAACTCCATGCCTTGGATTAACTTAAGGCTTATTGAGCCAAAATCATAGACTACCGCTTGAGTATTTCTAGGAAAAGCAACATGGCCATCGCCTCTAAAAGTACCCAAGAGAAAAGCTACCTTCTCCTTTTGGCTTAAGCCGTAAATCATTTCTGGCACTTGCGCCGTGTAAGAATCAATTCCGCATTTTAATATATCATTTATTAAAAAGGCGAATATTCGAGAACTAATAATAATTGATATAGTATGATACTGGTTTTGTTTTAATATATGATAACTTACGCCGAAATTGTTTAATATGTTACAAATATCCACTATGTATTCGTTTTCTTCTTCATTAAAATGAAATACAACACGGGACCGTTGCCCACGCTCACAATTCTCCAAGTGAATATATCCCTCGCTTGCATAGTAGCCTAAAAGTCTACAAAATTCCTCATCCAATTTAACTGTAGCAGGGAAATAAGTCGTATTCCCCTTGCTGGTAAAAAGACGGACTTCTTTTCTGCTTATCGGCATCCTCTCTTGGCTCTCTAAGATTAAATATTCTTTGAGACTCATACAATTATTATTTATAACATCTTGTACTCTCCAACTTCTATCTTTATTTATATTCCTCAGGCTTCTAAAAATAACTTGTTTGTAATCTTTGAATTCTTTATTCTTCGGTCTCACTTTAATTTTATCGAAAAAAGCGCATTTTTTTTGTAATTCATTTATTATATCGATTTCGTTAACATTTCTTGTGCTGCCAACAGGTAAATTTAAAAACATCGGCAAGAAATCTCCTTCTTTAAGATCCTTAGCTAACACTATTTTAAATCTGTTGTTTTCATAAACAATAAAGGGGTGGTCATCTGTTGCAGTTATCGCCTTATTCATTCTTGTCTTAATTGTAACAAGTTTACCAGAAAATTTTCTTTGAGAAACCAAGATTATTTTACTAAATTTCACTCGTTTTGAATTTGTATCAAAACTTAATACTTCGTATCTTTCTTTATTAGCTATTTTTTTATAAAGATCTCTCATCGATAATACTTGTATTTGTCTATCATTAATCTCTTTGACAATCACCTTCTCGCTACCTCTCAAGCAAAATCCCCCAAAGCCGGCGCCGGCACTCAGGAATGCCCGACCTATGCGCCTGTCCAGCCCCATACCATCGGCGACCTTGATTACGTCTGCCCCAACCTTCTCGCAAATATGTCCAACCGCATTAATAAAAGAAATCTTGGTGGCTAAAAATGAGTTGGAAGCGTGTTTAATCATTTCGGCTGTCTTTATATTTGTAACCACGATTGGCGCTTTTATCGGCTTAAAAAGCTCGCGCATAATTTTCTCCGCCTTCTTATCCTCGACGCCCAGTACGATACGGTCGGGATACAGGGTATCTTTGATTGCTGAGCCTTCGCGGAGGAATTCAGGATTGGAGACTATGCTGAACTCTACTTTACGCCTATTGTGCATTAAAATCGTTCGGCGGATCCATTCTCCCGTTTCAACCGGAACTGTGCTTTTCCCCACGATTATTTTATATTCTTTCATATTTTGGGCAATCTTACGCGTTACGTTCTCAACCGAAGACAAATCGGCACTTCCGTCTTCCCGAGGAGGCGTGCCAACGCAGATAAAAATAATAAAACACTTATTGACTACTTCCGGCAAATTGTGGGTAAACGATAGTCTTTTTGCTTTTACATTCTTTTTAATCAATTTACTAAGCCCGGGCTCATAAATCGGTAAATCACCCTTTTTAAGCTTTTTGATTTTTTGGCGGTCGCTGTCCTGGCAGATTACCTTGTTGCCCAAATCGGCAAATACTGCGGCAGTGACTAGACCGACGTGCCCGGCCCCGATAACGCCTATTCGCTGCATTTTAAGTCCTCTCTTTTTCTTTCAAGTTATTCAAGTTCTTCACTCCCCTAACTCCTCTAACTCACCTAACTTCCGAACAAACCATTCAACCGTTCGCGCTAATCCTTCGCGAAAATCAATTTTCGGCTGATAGCCGAGAATCTCCTTTGCCTGAGAAATATCAGCAAGGGTCTTGAATACATCTCCCGGCCTTGGCGGGAGATGCACAGGCTGGATATTTTTTTTCATAATTTTATTAAGCAGTGAAACTAATTCCAGAACAGTCCTATCATGGCCATTTGCGATGTTAAATACTCCCCATTTGAGGTTAGGAACATTTGCGGCTAAGAAGTTAGCCTCCACAACATTATCAATATACGTAAAATCGCGCGACTGCTTACCGGTGTCGTAAATAGGGGGAGGTTCGTCGTTTAAAAGACAATGAATAAACTTTGGAATCACTACCGCGTATTCGTCGTCTAATGCCTGGCGTGGGCCGAAGACGTTGAAATAGCGCAGGCAGGCTGCCGGCAAATCATAGTTCTGGGCATATACGCGGCAGTAATATTCGCCGGCAAGCTTGGTTAAGGCATAAGGAGAAATTAATTTGGGTAAGTCAGTTTCTCTTTCCGGGAATCGGTCTGTTTCTCCGTAAATAGAGCTCGAGGATGCAAAAATAAAGCGCTTAACGTTTTGTTGCCTGGCAGCCTCAAGCATATTTATTGTGCCGTTGATGTTTACATCATTGTATTCTATAGGATTGCTCATGGACTTAGGCACTGAGCGGAGAGCTGCCTGGTGAAAAATGACGTCGATTTGCTGGCAGGCTTTCAGGCAAACGGAGAAGTCGCGGATATCGCCTCGAATTAGCTCATAGCTGATAGCTGATAGGTCATAGTTTTTAATAAAAGACAAGTTTTCTTCTTTGCCGGATGAAAAGTTATCAAGCACAACAACAGAATGGCCGT
The DNA here is from genome assembly GCA_003644385.1 of Candidatus Omnitrophota bacterium. Lineage (GTDB taxonomy): Bacteria > Omnitrophota > Gorgyraeia > Gygaellales > Profunditerraquicolaceae > B70-G16. The sequence continues at coordinate 197 of QNCD01000116.1, read as the reverse complement.
CTTTAAGCAATCTCTCAGCAATGTGCGAGCCGATAAAACCCGCTCCCCCGGTTACCAGGCATCTTCTCATCTTAAGGGACATCCTTTCATCCATTCGCCCCGCACCTTTTATCTATTCAGACTATTTCTTATCCTGCGTTTTAACTGTGCGAAGGCTTTTCCAAAATACTTAAGACTCTTTTCTCTTTGCTTTGCTT
>QNCD01000115.1 GCA_003644385.1 Candidatus Omnitrophota bacterium | reverse complement strand
TTGGCTCAAGGGCTTAAAAAATTTGCCCTCTAATCTTTCGTTACAGCCACGATCTCTGGTTGAGCCATATAAAACCATTACATCTTTGAAGCGAATTTACACAAAATCCAGTATACTACCCAAAAGTAGAATTTTTTTTGCAATTTGAATAAAGTATGGTATAATAAAAAAGAATAAAATGCTTATTTTTTGTACCGCGTTTCAAGTTTCCTCCTGTAGTTTTCAGGAAGCAAAAAATTTTTAAAGCAAGGGTTTTAATTTAAGTGCTAGGCAGGTAAAATTATGAAGAAAGTACTTTTTATTACTTTTGAATATCCGATCAGTAAATCATACTGCGGCGGAGTAGGCCAGATTGTCGAGCAGAGCAGAGATGCGCTTTTAGAATTAGGTTATGAAGCGTACGTATTAATAAGTTCGGAGTTTAACAGAAAGCGCCCGGTAAAACTGCTTTTGCCGGATAGCTCAATCAAGCAGTACTCCAGCTTTAATTCCTATCTTAAAGATTATAACTGGTGTACGTTTAGTTATATAATTCATCATTTCGTCAACTGGACAAAAGATTTGAAAAATTTAAAAAAGCATAAGGGCCGCCGCCCTAAAATAATTTACCATTTTCACAGTATACTAAGAAGGGAAAAGGATTCTGGATTCCGGACCTTAAACCGCTTTCTCTATAATCAGGAAAGAATGATTGAATTAGCAAACAGCATTATTTGCCCTTCAAACTATGAATATGATAACTTCATCAGATACTTTCCTTCTTTTATTGATAAAGTTACTGTTATCGAGAATACAATCAAATCTTTCCCGCCGGATAAAAATACTATAGATAAAATAAGAGAGGAGTACAGTATAAAGCCAGATGATATTGTTTCTCTTTATGTGGGCAGGGTTGAAAGAATAAAAGGAGCGCATATAATACTTAATGAAACGCCTAAAGTCTTAAGGAAACACCGTAGGCTAAAATTGTTTTTCGTAGGTAGGTCGCTTGAAAAAGACTTGTATAAGAAATTAATACGCCTGCGCAATAAATTTCCCAGGCAGTTTTTTTATAAAAGATACCTGGAGAGGGTCGATCTTTTCCAATATTATTATCTAAGCGATATCTATATAAATAGTTCTTTAAGCGAGTCATTCTCTTTAAGTACTCATGAGAGCGCTTTATGTGATAATGCCCTTTTGCTGAATAAGCTTCCGGTGCTGGAAAAATTCAAGGGCGCCTCTTTATTTTTTAATGCCCGCGAAGAAGATTTCAGTTATAAATTTGAAACCTTAATAAATAACGGGGATTTGCGCAGGAAGCTTTCCAGGAAAGCCAATATAGTAGTCAACAGGTTTTTAGGAAACAATAAACTTAAAGAGGACCTCGGTAAATTACTCTGTAATTTTCCCCACGGTTAAGTGCGCCAATAAAGAAACATTTACTGCCTCTGCGAATAAAATTTCTTGCAGAGGTTTTTTATTGGAGTAAAATAGTTGATGCACGAATTATCTGATTAACCAACGTATTTAATAAAAATCATGGAGAAAATTATGCGTTTAGCTATCGGTTTAACTTTCCCGGGCTCATTAAAGGATGAGTCGGTAATTTGTTATCTTTGCAAAAAATATAATATCGATTTAATCATTATTGAAGCTTCTTTTTCCATGTCTTCAGGATGGGCGATGCTGCAGGTAGTAGGCGAAGAAAAAGAAATAAGCCGCGCCTTTGATTACCTTATTTCAAGAGGAATAAAAATACAGAAGATGGGAGAAGAGCCCACACAGGATAAATAAAATAAAAATTTAAACGGAGGCGCATAGATGTTTAAAGAAATCCTAGAGAAGACATTCTGGAACAACACTGTCATGGCTTACCTGATTTCTATTTTAATTCTTATAACAGGAATTATTACGATTAAAATATTCAAACATTCTTTATTAAAGCGCCTTAAAGCATGGGCTGAAAAAACCGCTACTCAATTTGATGATTTTTTGATTAATGTTATCTGCCACATTGCATTGCCCCTGGCATATCTGGTTATTCTCTATGTAAGTATAAATACATTAAAATTGAACGAGTTTTTAAAGCAGGCAATTAATTTCCTGGGTATGGCGCTTTTAACAATAATGAGCGCGCGTTTTGCCGTCGTTTTGGCTGCTTACGGATTTAAGCTTTACTGGGAAAAAAGAGGGAAAGATGCGGGCCTGGAACGCAACCTGAACGGGATATTAAGAGTATTGAAGCTGTTTATCTGGTCACTGGCTATCGTTTTCTTTTTAGATAATTTAGGATTTGAGATCTCCGCGGTTATTGCCAGCCTGGGAATTGGTGGTGTTGCGGTAGCATTAGCTGCCCAGGCGGTTTTAGGGGACCTGTTTAGTTATTTTGCTATTTTATTTGACCGCCCTTTTGAGCTGGGAGATTTTATTATTATAGGTGAATATTTAGGGACTATAGAGCATATCGGAATAAAAACCACCCGTATCCGCAGCTTAGGCGGGGAACAGTTGATTTTTTCAAATACCGACTTAACAAATTCGCGGGTGCGCAATTATAAAAGAATGGATAAAAGAAGGGTGGTTTTTAAGTTAGGGGTTACCTATCAGACTACTTTGGATAATTTAAAAGCCATTCCTAAAATAATCGAAAATATTATAAAAAATACCAAGGATACTGTTTTTGACCGGGCACACTTTTTTTCATACGGGGATTTCAGCCTGATATACGAAGTGGTATATTATGTCCTGGGAAGCGATTACAATAAATATATGGATATTCAGCAGGAGATCAACTTTTCCATAAACGAAGAATTTAAAAAGAAAAATATCGAGTTCGCTTATCCGACGCAGACGCTTTTTGTAAACAAATCCGGAAAATAATTAATTTGGCTTTTTAAGGGATTAGGTGCAGAAATTCAGAGATTCTTCAAAATTATATTTTTGCAAATTTTTTCAAAAAATGTACTAATATAATTGTCAAGTAACATTTTCGCTCACCTTCTTTCTTAGGTGTTGTTGATAGAATTGATAAGGAGTTAAGTCTCCTAAGGCGCTGTGCGGTCTTTGATAATTATAGCGGTATTCCCAGGCAGGAATCCTTAGCTGCCAAATTCTTGGATTATTCACGGGGTTAATGCGGTAAAACTCCTCATCATCGGTTCTGTGCGAACGTTCAACTCTGCCATTTGATTCGGGATGAGAAGGTTTATTAAGCTTATGTCTTATTTTAAGCCGTGCACACTCTAGCGTAAAAGGATGATCCTTCTTAAAAGGGCCATAAGTAAATTCTACGCCATTATCTGTGCGCACGGTAAAGACCCTAAAGGGTAAATTCTTCACCACCTCGTTTAGGAATTTCACCGAATTAAAGGCAGAGAGTTCATCATAGATTCTTATAACCCGCATCCTCGTAAAGGCATCAGTTGCGGTATACTGATAGAAGCGGTAGGGATGTCCCGGAAGAGTATCTAAGTGCTTGGTATCTATCTGGACGCAATACCCTGGGTAAGGAGCATAGTATTTTCTGTGTCGGTGCGTATGCTTACGATATTTCCTGATAAGACCGTTACGGACCAATGTCTTATATATACCATATTCAGAGACTCGTATTCCTTTTTTGGCCAGATAAAACTTAATTCTTCTTGGTCCGTAATTGGTTCTTTTGCGCATCCTGATGATTGCCTCAACTACTTCGGGCTTAAGACTATTTGGATGGGGCGATTTTGGTCTGGTAGAGCGGTTTGAGAGGCCTTCTTTACCTTCTAACTCATATCGCCAAATCCAACGGTAGGCTGTAGTTCTAGAGGTACGGTATTTTCTGGCGATATGAGCAATCTTTAAGTGTTCTTTGTAACCTTGAATCATTAAAAACCGTTGCCTTATGATAAATTGCTTGGTAGAATAACTCATAGCCGCCTCCTTGTGTGCTTAGAAAATTCTACTAGGCGATTATACAGAAGGTCAATAAGATCCTGTTGGTCGCCAGAATCAAGAAGGCGGCTTCTTTCTTTTAGATAGTCACCCTTTAAAATGTAACGAAGCTTTTCATATTGTACGAATTTTTTCAAAAAAACATTTGACATTCTGCTAATTTATGTATAATAGTTATTGAAATGAGAAACAATCAACTTACAAAACCTGTTGCAGTTCTTGAGGAAAGATCCGAGGAAGCGAATAAAAACGCCGAGGCTTTTGGCTTTCAGCTATTGCTTGATCTTTACAACGTCAAGCCCGGTGCCTGCGATGATTTGGCGCTTTGCTACAAATATCTTGATGAGGTTGTAGGT
>QNCD01000114.1 GCA_003644385.1 Candidatus Omnitrophota bacterium | reverse complement strand
CATTACAGCGAATTGGACAGCCTGAAAAAAATTAAAAACATAAAGCTTGAGCAATTCGGCGGAACCTGCTTTATCAAAAATAACCCGCAAAAAAAAGATTTTACCCAAGCAAAGAACGGCCTGAAAAAATTAAAAAAAATCATTGGCAGCAAAAAATACAATATGGTTATTCTGGATGAAGCTAATGTAGCCCTGAGATTCCAGTTAATAAAGCTCGATGATGTCCTCAATTTATGCCGAAAAATTCCTAAAAATACCGAATTAATCCTTACCGGCCGCTATGCGCCAAAAGAGCTTTTTCAGACTGCTGACTTAGTCAGCGAAATAAAAGAGAGCAAGCATTATTATAAAAAAGGCCACGCCGCCAGAAAAGGAATCGAGTATTAATTTTTTAACTTGACAAAAATTTTTGGAAAGTTATAATTACATCAACAAAAAAAAGGAGGTTCTAAATGTTGGCATTAAGCTTAATCCTGTTTGGTATTTTATTAAGGTTCATTCCGCATGCCCCTAACTTCACTCCGGTTGCGGCGATCGCATTATTTGGGGCAGTATACTTAAACCGCAGATACGCCCTGCTTCTACCGCTGTTTCTCATGATGATAAGCGATATATTTATCGGTTTTCACGACGCAATATTTTTTACCTGGGGAAGTTTTATGCTGGTGGTCTTTTTAGGCTTCAGGCTAAAGGAGCATAAAAACCCCATGGCGATAATTTCCATGTCTTTGCTTGCGTCAGTATTATTCTTCCTGATTACTAACTTTGGCGTCTGGGTTATCGGCTGGTATCCGCGCACTTTAGAGGGATTAATCAGCTGCTATGTTATGGCGCTTCCGTTTTTCAGGAATTTTACTTTGAGCACGCTTTGTTACGTAGCTGTTTTATTCAGCGCATACGAATTGATTGCCAAGCGGATTGAAAGAACAAAGCTGGCAAAGGCTCTTTTAAACAAGTAACAAAAAATTTTTACGGGTAAGGGAAGGCCGTAGAAAGCGGCCGCAGTCCCGCTGCTGTAGCCCCGCCTTTTTCAATTCAAGGAAAAAGGAACCTTTTTGGCAGGTTTTACAAGCCACTGTCCTAAAAAATTTTAATGGATGGGAAGGCAGCCAAAAAGGCGGGGGAGCCAGAAGACCTGCCTGTGAAATCATCTCGAAACACGGCTCGCGGACAGGCCGACAGGGCGAATAAATCAGGGTATACCCCGAGAGCAATCCCGCTCTCGGGTTTTTTATTGGTTGATATTCGCTTATCCTACGTCCGAGAAAGGAAAGGAAGCATGTTTAGATTCAAAGCCGCAACACTGGTTTTATTTATGAGCACAGCCTGGATAGCTCAATGCGCGCAGGCAAACGAAGTGGAGCTAGAGAAAATCGTAGTCACGCCATACCGTTTTGCCGAAGAAGCGCAAAAAGCACCCCTGGCAATGAATATAATCACCCGACAGGAAATCGAAGAATCCCTGGCAGCAAATATTCCGGATGTATTAAATTCGCAGGCCGGCATAGTGGTGCGCGATTATTACGGCAACGCTACTAAGGTAACCGTAGACTTGAGGGGATTCGGCGAAACAGCCGGAAGCAACGTATTGGTATTAATCGACGGAAGAAGGGTCAATGAAATCGATTTAAGCGGGGTGGACTGGACGCAGATCCCTTTGGATAGAATCGAGCGCATTGAAGTTATGCGCGGTGCCGGTAGTGTACTTTACGGAGATAACGCCGCAGCCGGTGTAATCAATCTGATCACAAAAAGGGGAAAAGGCAGGCCTAAATTTCAGCTGCAAACTTCCGCAGGAAGCTTTAAGGCGCTAAAAGAGCGTTTTACCATGGAAGGGTCAGAAGATAAAATTTCTTACTTTATCGGCTGCACATACGAAGAAACAGACGGTTTTAGAAAAAATAGCTACTACCGGGGAAACGATATCTCGGCAAGACTACTCTATGATTATTCAGCAAGTTCATTTTTAGGTCTTAGCTTAGGATACCATAATTCAGATTACGGCTTACCAGGAGCTTTAAGAGAAAGCCAATTGCTGACAAACTCCCGACGCAACAGCCTCTTCGTCAATGATGATGCCGGCGAAGAAGATTGGTATCTGGATTTGGAAATAAATTCTAAAATAATAGATGATTTAAAATTCAATTCGCACATTTCCTTCAGGCGCAGGCGCCTGGATAATAATTTAATCAGCAGCCTCGCCGTAGACGGAAGAAGAATCGACACCCTAAGCTTTACCCCTTCGCTCACGCTGGATAAAAAAATTTTTGACACCCCGAACAGATTAACTCTCGGCGCTGACTTTTACAGATACGATTCCCTGATAGACGCCTATTCTTATGCAGGGCTTTCTTTTTATCAGGGCTCAATTACCAGGGAAACCGATATCGATAAAGAAATTCAAGGCTATTATTTGCAAAATCAATCTACTTTAACGGATTCACTGATCTTTAACCTCGGCTACCGTTACGAAAGAGCAAAATATACTTTTGATTCATATCCGCTTAGCGGCCCCTGGACAGCGGACCCCTTCTGGCTAGGCACAAGCGTAGATGAGCAATTAAGCGTCAATGAACAGGCGTTGGATTTAGGTCTTAGTTATGCCTTAACTGAAAATTCTAATCTTTTCGCCCGCTTTACCAGAGGTTTTCGCTTTCCTGCAACAGACGAATATTACAGCTTATGGGCGAGCCCGCCGGTGAATATTAATCTTTTAGCGCAGGTTTGCAAAACATACGAACTGGGTATTAACCATAAATTTAACCCCAGCTTAAGTACTAAAGTAAATATTTTTGAAATGCGTATCGATAACGAACTTTATTATGACCCTTTGACTTATGAAAACAAAAATTATGATAAGACAAAACACCGGGGGCTGGAATGCGAATTCAAATGGCAGCCATTCGCTAATTTCGGCTTTGAAGCTAACTATACTTACACCCGCGCCTTTTTTAACGGCGGAACTTACAACCGCAATCAAATCCCTTTGGTGCCTTATCATAAAGGGATGGCTGGAATAACCTTTAAAATAAACGAAGCCCTGCAAATCAAAACTCTGGTTAATTACCTTGGTGAGCGTTATTTTATCAGCGACCAGGCGCATCAATACCCGAAAATGAAAGATGCTATAATCACCGATTTAAAATTTTCTTATAAACTAAAGGGGCTTGAATTATTCTTAAGCCTGAATAATATTTTTGATATCGATTATTCTGAATTCGGCGCAATATCCACAGTTTACGGCGAAAGGGGGTATTACCCTTCGCCGGGATTTAATCTTACTCTTGGGACAACAGTAAATTTTTAGGCGCACAGCTTGATTATAAATTGCGGCTTGCAAATAATCTCTTCTTCGGGTAATATATTGCTAGGGGGCCGAGTATAAAATAATGACCTCGGAAAAATTTTTCCTGATTTTTATAGCTATCTCTGCCGCAGTACATACAGCTATTTTATTCTTTCCCGGCGGCATGAAAAAATTGAATTTGGATAAGCTTAAGCGGGAGGTAGAAGTCAGTTACCTGAAAATCCCTGCCCAAAAAAAGGAAACTCAGGCTACGCTAGAGGAAAAGAAGGAATCTTTTCTTAAATCCACACATAAGGCATTGGCAAAAAAAGCGCCGCCTCCATTCATAAATAAAGAGGTTATTTTAAAAAAAGACAAAAAAAGCCTCTTTGAAAAACTTCCCTTTACCAAGCCCGCATTTGTCAGGCCCAATGTAATCGCAGTTAAGAAAAAAGTCACCCTTCCGCCGATAGTCGATATCGATAAAATCAATAATCCTTCTTATATCAGCTATTACCAGATTGTGCGCGAAAAAATCAGGCGCGCCGCTTATAATAACTATTTGCGCTCGGAGACCGGCCAGGTCTACTGCTCATTTGTTATTGCTTCCGACGGAAATTTACTCCAGGCACGCCTGGTAAAGGATAAATCCTCGGCTAATGCCTTTCTGAAAGAAAATGCCCTGAAAAGCATAAAAGACGCCTCACCCTTTCCGGTATTCCCTGAGGAATTGGGGTATTCTCAGCTTTCCTTTAACGTGATTATTTCCTTCGAAATAGAATAAATTTCCTAAAAAACCTAAACTTGATTCTAAAAAAGTTGTAACTCTTTGCCTATCAATAAGTAATTTTGGGTAGAAACGTCCCCAGGTAATGTCAAATAAATTGTGTAAATTCTTTTAATGGCTTATCCTCCCACTTGTTATTTAAGCACCTTAGTATCGCATAGATTATTCGGTTTACGCTGTCCTGGTTTGTAAAGCAACTCATCGGCCTTGTGCGCCTGCGCACTTCTCTAAAGGCGCGTTCTATGATAT
>QNCD01000113.1 GCA_003644385.1 Candidatus Omnitrophota bacterium | reverse complement strand
GTTTTATTTCCCAAAAAGTTCCCTGAACTTAATCTTTTAAATCATCAGCTCTCAAGATTAAAAAGAAAAATTTTAAAAAACCTATGAAACCCTTCACCCTCCGCGACCTCCCAAAAGAAGAACGTCCCCGCGAAAAACTCATTCAAAAAGACCCGCAAAATCTAAAAGACGAAGAGCTTTTAGCTATTCTTTTAAAAACCGGTAGAGAAGGCAAGAATGTTTTAGAGTTGGCAAAACAAATTTTAAGAAAATATTCCAAAAAACGACTTTTGAAAATGAAATATTAGGATTTAATAAAGATTAAAGGAATAAATTCAGCTAAAGCCTGTACCATTTTAGCTGCTGCTGAATTAGTCAAAAGAGCATTAAAAATAGGGGAGGAGACTTTGCCGGTTATCCGTTCAACTAAAGATGCCATTGCCCAAGCAGTTTATTTAAGAGATAGAACTCGTGAACATTTAATGACCATTTATCTTAATGCCAGAAATGAAATGGTCTGGAAAAAACAATCAACATTTATTGGCACCCTGAATACTAATTTGATTCACCCCAGAGAAATTTTTGCCGAAGCCTTAAAGCACAACGCCGCCTCCGTGATTTTGGTCCACAACCATCCCTCCGGCGACCCCGAACTCTCCCAAGTCGACTTGGAAATCACCAAACGTATTCAGGAATCCGGCAAAATAATGGGCATCGACGTTTTAGATCACATCATTATCACCAAAACTAAAGTTAGTCTTAAAAAGAAGTTTTTTCTTTACTGAGGCAGTAAAATTTTAGGCAGTAAAACTAAACAAGACTCCGCCGACCATTAAAAGATAATAATAAATCCGGGAATTCACCAGAGACTTTATCTTTCTTAGGATATTTCCGTATGATATAATTAAAAAATGCAGCTGACTATCTTAAAAGCAGGCAATTTAAGAAAAAGAGTTTTTTTATTGCTTGTTTTTATTTTTGTCTTTCTTTGTTTGATTGCGTTTTCTGTTTTTTGGTTAATCAAAAAATATTCGGTTGAAAAACCGGTTGTTCCGACCGAAGAACCAATTAAACAAACAGAATATGCTCCGGAAACAAAATATGTTTTAGATGAGTTGTTGGTGAAATTTAAGAGCGGCACCTCTGCCGAGACAAAGTCTGCAATTCACAACCAGCTTGGAGGCGTTGTTAAAGAAACCATTCCTCAGTTAGGAATAGACATAGTAAAAGTTTCCGAAAGGGAGCTGTGGAAAAAACTCTATGCTTACCAGAATAATCCTTTTGTTGAATACGCTGAGTTTAATAGTATTATTGGCTTTCCTCCTCCTTCGGAAACTGATGAAACTGATAAAGGAAAATCCTCCTTTCTTAACAAAGATTTGATTGAAAACGAAATTGTAGTTATCTTTAAAAAAGGTACGCCCGATTCGGTCATTGAACAGCTTCACCAGCAGCTTGGTTGTTCGGTAAAAATGGAGATTACGCCAAATTTTCAGATAATAGAAGTTCCCCCTGATATGCTTATGGAAACATTAAAAAGTTATCGGGAAAGCCCTTATGTGGAAAACGCCGAACTTCAATATATTTGGTAAGTTTCATAACATTATTAACTCTGGTTTTTTAAATAAAAAAAATTTTTTTATAATCCTTCTATTGGTTTTAATTATCCTTAGCAGTTTTTGTTTTTTTTCTTATCGCGAACTTTCAAACAGCCATTCGGTTTCTGAAAAGGAATATCTTGATTATTTGTTTGTTGAAATCCTGGTCAAATTCATCCCTGAGGCTGATCCCTCAGATATTGCCCGGCTGCACCGGCAAAACCATGCCCAACCGGTCAACACCCTGCCCGAGATCGGTGTCTATCTTATTAAAGTGCCAGCCGCCTCTGCCGCAGACACCCTTGCTTCCTACAACAATCATCCGTTGGTTAAGTTTGCCGAGTTCAACCTTCCTGTCCAAGCGCTCGATTTTCCTCAAGACCCACCAAATGACCCCCATTTTGAGCTTCAGTGGGGCACCAAGCGGATCAAGGCCCCTGAGGCCTGGGCCGTCACCACCTCCAGCCCCGATGTTCGCATCGCCATTCTGGATACCGGTATTGACCTGGACCACCCAGACCTCAGCGCCAAGATAGTGGCCAGTAAGAACTTCAGCGACAGTTCCACTGCCAATGATATCTCCGGCCACGGTACCCACGTTGCCGGTATTGCTGCTGCCATCACCAATAACGCCATCGGCGTCGCCGGCGTCGGCTGCCACGCCTCCTTGCTCAACGGGAAGGTCCTCGGCGACGACGGTGGTGGCGTCGGCTTCTCCATCGCCCAGGGCATCCTGTGGGCCACCAACGGGCCCGACGGCGACCCCAATACCGATGACGGCGCCCATGTCATTAACCTCAGCCTCGGCACCCTGGTCCCTTCACCCACCGTGGAGGAAGCTATCAATTATGCCTGGGAACACGGCGTCGTTATCACTGCTGCTGCGGGTAATCACGGCTCCACCAGCGCGGGTTACCCTGCGCGCTACCCTAACGTGATCGCCGTAGCCGGCTCCCGTACCTATCCCGGCGACCCCCTCGTGCCCAGCTCCGCTCATGGCGACTGGGTCGACGTGGCCGCTCCAGGAGAGGCAATCTGGTCTACCTGGAACGACGGTAGTTACAACAACGGCGCCGGTACCTCTATGGCCTCCCCCTTCGTTGCTGGTTTGGCTGCTCTTCTCTTCACCTCTCCTAACATCTCCGACCTTAACGGCAACGGTTTCATTAACGACGAGATCAAATACGCTATCGAGGCCTCCTGCAAGGACACTGGCGTCGATGTCAAGTACGGTCGCGTCAACGCCTACGACGCTGTCACCACCGGCATTCCCTCTCTCGGTTTCGTCTCCGGCACCGTGGTGGACGACTCAACTGGTGACCCTGTCTATCCTACCTACGGCTGTTCCGTTAAGGCTGGAACCAGGGAGGCCTTTACTCATCCTGATGGCTCTTATACTATTTATGGGGTACCAGCCGGCGATTACGAGCTGACCGTTTCAGCCCTCGGCTGGGAGGAAGCTTCAAGTTCAATAACTGTTACTCCGGGAGGCACCACCATTGCCAATTTCCGGCTTATTACCTCTCCATCCGGCGCCATTTCCGGCTTCGTCAGAGATATCTACTTTTCTCCGATTGAAGGAGCTACCGTTACCGACGGCACCAGGCAGACCACGTCTGCTGCGGACGGGTCTTATACCCTGACCAATGTTCCCGCCGGTAACTACACTGTCACCGCCTCGGCACCGGGCTACATACCTACCAGCTCCGGCGTCATCGTTAACAGCAACGAAACTACTACCCAGAACTTTATACTCCCAGTTGATTCAGGAGAATGTAATCCCGGCGACACTGAGGAGCGGAGCTGCGGCTCCGGGGAGTGCGCCGGCACCCAAACCAGAACCTGTCAAACAGACCATTACTGGGGATCCTGGGGAGATTGTTCCAGCGAAGGAAATTCCTGCGGAGTATGTCCGGATGATGGATGTAAAGGAATTAACTGGTATGATTATCCGAATAACGGCGTTTGTGTTTCAGGAGTTTGTAATACCGGCACAGGGTCGGGCGAGCCCTGTGAGCCAACGATTAGCTATAATGACCCCAGGTGTAGCGATTCCATGCCTCCGGACATCCCTGCTATGAATTCGGAGCCAGAATATACTTCTGGTACTTCCAATACTGTATCTTGCAGCGAAGTCACAGATTCAGGAGTAGGGGGAGTAGAATATCAATTCTGTAAGAACACTTCAAACACTACCAGCAGCTGCGATAGCTCTGCTTGGTCTAGTTCTAATTCAGCCACTTTTTCTGATTTAACTTCAGGCCAAATTTATTACTATTTTGCCAGAGCCAGAGATAGTTTGGAAAACACCTCTGACTGGAGCGCTTCGGTCTTTTCTACCCAAGACGCAGAAGGCCCAACTCAACCCGGTCTTCTTTCTACTGATTCGCCACCCACTGACACCACTCCCACTTGGACTTGGACACCTTCCGTTGATTCCGGAGTAGGATTAGCAGATGTTCCTTATACCGTTCAGTGGTCAACCGATTCTACTTTTCAAACTGGAGTTAATTCAACTACTACTGATACCAATTCCTTTACTCATATTACCCCTCTTAACAATGGCACTTGGTACTTTAGGGTTCGGGCTAAAGATAAATTTGGCTATACTTCAGCTTGGTCTGAAACAGGTTCAGTGGTTATTTCTTCACCGGCCGTTGTCTCTACTGACAAGGCCTTAGGTATTTTAGGGACTCAAGCTACTTTAAATGGAAATTTGGAAAGTGATTATTCAGCTGAAGTTTGGTTTGTCTGGGATACGGTTTCTCATAGCGATTAT
>QNCD01000112.1 GCA_003644385.1 Candidatus Omnitrophota bacterium | reverse complement strand
GCAGGAAATGCAATTGATTTTATTTTAAGCTCCTCTGCTACATCTAAGCTGCTTGCGCAGGATTGTCTTATTTTTACTTCGTCAGTGGCAAAATCCATTCCCATTGTCGCTGCGTGAATCACAAATTTAGATGGAAGGTTCCCGGCTTTAGTATAAACTGCCTGACCAATCTTTATTGGCCCTTTTGCTACTGCCTCAGTTTCGATAATCTTGCCGCCCTTTTTCTTTATCGCTCCCGCTACGCCTCCGCCCATAACCAACTTATCGTTGGCCGCATTGACAATTGCCTCCACCTTTAATTCAGTTATATCATCTTGCACTACCTTAATTTCACAATTCTTTATCTGCATAATTCCTCCGTCCTATCTTAATCCGAAACAGGGACACCCTGAAAATAATTTTCTGCCAGAGCAATCCGCTCCTGAACCGGCGGATGGTCAAAGAATATAATCTTTATCCAGCGTGAGGGATTCCGCTCCACTAAATTCTGCTGGCTTAACTTATTCATCATAGAAATAAAAGCCTCCTTTAGGCGGATAAACTTAATTGCAAGGTAATCTGCATCTCTTTCCATATTGCGGCTGATCCAGTTAAGTAAAGGAACAAGACATGCCTGAAGAACCGCAAAGCAGAATATCCAGACACCTAAGCCTGCAATATCGGTTAAATTTAAATTAAATCTGCTGAAAATCAAGCCTGCAGATTTAAAGAGAATATAAAAGATAAACAAAATTAGCGCGGCGTTCAGAATAAGCATTTTTATTAAATGCCTGAGGCGGAAATGGGCAAACTCATGGGCTAAAATAACCTCGATTTCATCGGGCGAAAAATTCCCCTGGAGGGTATCGGTCAAAACCACCCGCTTGGATTTTCCCAATCCCACTAAAGCGGCGTTTGCCTTTGCGGTCTTTTTGCTGAAATCAATTTGATACACCTCAAGAATTTTTATCCCCATCCTGTCGGCTAAATTAAGAATACGCCGGCGCAATTCCTCATCGGTAATTTTTTTGTATTTAAAAAACAGGGGGATGATTAAAACCGGGAATACTTTCGCCAGAATCACGCTGAAGAATATCCAGAACAGGCTGCTTATCCACCACCAATTATCAGGATAGTATCTTAGAAAAAAGAAAAAGCCTTCAACTAAGATAATAAGAATGATAAAACCTACGAGAAATTCTTTAATTTTATCTGCAATCCAATGAGGAAATTTCTCCTTAGTTAGCCCGAAGCGGTGCTCAACTGCATAAGACCGGTAGAATTCCAGGGGAAGATTAAGGATAAAGTACAGCGAAAATAATAATAAACAATAAAAAAAGATTAGGAAAAACTGATTGCCAAAAATGCTGGAAACCTTGATGCGCAGCTGAATCGCCAGGCCGGAAAACTGAAACAGGACCAGGATTAACAACAGGTAAACAAACTCAACTATGGCCAGGGCGTATTTTATTCTCGAGTATCTTTTTATTCTATTGTTCATTTAGATTGCTAAAGCAGCCCAGCTGCAAAATTCACACCTTGCATCATTCGCTAAAGTAGCGATTTTAACCGATTAAAGGCGCGCAATTTTTCTCCATAACCCATTTTTGCCGAAGAAATAGCCTCATTTAAAAATTCGATAGTACGGCTGTAAGTAGGCCTGTCAACCGGATAAGGATAGCCATCCTTGCCGCCGTGGGCAAAGCTATACCGAACCGGATCGCGAAAACTGGGAGCTGCTCCGGCAACCAACTCTGAAAGCAGGGCAAGAGCTCGAATTGTCTTCGGTCCCACTCCGGGTAATCCTAAAAGTCCCTTAAAATCAACTGGCTGACTCTGGTAAATCTGAAGAAATATCTTGGTTAATCTATCCGGATTTATTTCTTGCGCCAGGAAGGATTCATTCCGAGGCAGAGACAAGGTCTTGATTTTCTTTAATTCCTTTATAAGAAATTTGGGTTCTCTGCGGCTTAAATCCGAAACTGCGCCGCGAGCAGCCTCGCTTTCATGCGCTACCATATTAAGGGCAACAGACTTATGGTCGCAACAGACCGCACTGTGCGGCTCATTTACAAAATCAGTAACCTTTGCCCCCAGCCAGTGATAGCGCCTGGCCCAATGCGCCTGGATATTCATTCCCTGCTGTATCACACACCAATTGCCTTTTTTAGTAAAAATAAAGGTATGGTGATAAAGGTTGTAGCCATCCTGAAGGGCGGTATTATCCACCTTTGCCGACATTCTGCTGGCGTAAATTAAATTATCGGCGTCGACGCCTCTTGCCCAATATTCGGAAAATCTGGAAATTTCCTCCGGTGTCCGGCGGGAAATTCTCCCTTTTCCTCCGGCAACAAATATCCCCAGCTCAGGGCCTATCTCCCGCAATCCTTCTTTTAATGCTCCGCAAACCGTGGTGGTCAAGCCGCTTGAATGCCAGTCAAAGCCAAGGGCGCAGCCAAAGGCTTGAAAAAATATCGGGTCAGAAAGCCGTTTTAAAAATTCCTCAGCTCCGAACTGGTAAACAATTACCTCAGCCAGGCAGGCAGCGAGCTTACGCATCTGGGAGAAAAGCCATGCCGGACATCTTCCGCTGTGGAGAGGCAATTTTGCTATGCCTGTTCTGGTGATAGTGCCCATTACAATTCTACAAGTTCATAATCGAGGTGTCCCAGGCAAATCTCTTTAGCGTAGGTAAACTGATGTAAATGCGCTTTGGTATTCTGGTGTTTGGCGAATACATCTTCTTTCCTGGTCAATACATCGAAACAAGCCTTATCTACAGCTAAGATATCCCTGGAGGCAAAGATGCCGACATCCTCTATTATCCTGGGGTTATCGTCGGCCATACAGTCGCATTCTTTGGTAATATCAAAAGCAAAATTTATAAATATCCTTCGCTTTATGCAAGAAAGAATCCCCCAGGCATACTCAACAGTTCGCTCAACAAGTTTATTAACGTCCTCCTGCCAGTTGATATGTATTGCATCAAACTTACAGGCGCTTATGCACTCCCCGCAACCCAGACAAACAGAAGCGTTAATAAAGCTCTTGCCCTCCTTTTCTGAAATTGCTCCGGCAGGACAAATATTAACGCAACATCTGCACAGCGTACATTTATTTTTAATAACGTGGGGTTTAAGCGAAGAGTGTTGTATCTGCTTACCTGCTCGTGAGGCCATACCCATACCTACATTTTTAATGGACGCAGCGTATCCAGTGAGCATATGCCCGGTAATGTGGGTAACCACAATTAAATTCTCAAGTACCGATATTAACGAAGGCACCCTGATTTCCTTAAGATTTTTCAAGCCGAGCTTTATTACTTTGGAGTCGGTTCCGAATACCGAATCGGCGATAATAAAGGGGCAGCCCAGCTTCTGCGGCAGAAAACCCTTGCTATAAGCCAGATTCAGGTGGTCTACCGCATTCATCCTCATCCCTTTGTAAATAACATTGGTATCAAAAACAAAAGGCTTTGCTTTGTTATTATTTAATTCATCAACAATAAGTCTTATAAGCTCCGGCTTTACGTATCCGACGTCTCCACTGTCGCCAATTGTAGTCTTTATGCCGACAATCTCGCCCTGTTCGAACTCCTTTAAATCTTCCTTAAGTCTGTTAAGAATTCCGACTAAACATTCTTTACGGTCAACAGAACTGGAAATGGATTTAAAATATACTTTCGACTTCATTTCTCCTAGACAAAAACAAAGAAAACCGGCGTGGCGCTATCTTTTAGTAAGGAACACTTCTCCGATTGGCAAAAGAACCGTCCCCTGATTGGCTGAAGAAACGTCCCTGATTAAGGGGTAACTTTATAAACCTTATCGTGAGGGTGGGCCTTCTGGAATACTTTCATTCCGATTATATCACCTGCTTTTGCTTCCGAAATGTCTTTATGCTCAATCTGCATAGAGCTAACCTCTTGATTAAAATCGGAAGTATGGCCCTTTATGTGGACATTGTCGCCGACCTTCAGATTATCGGTGAGCTGAACTATCGCCACGTTGATATGGCCGTAATAATGCGTAACTGTTCCGACTTCTACTTCAGGCATTCTTGCACCTCCCTTGTTTTTATCTTCCTCTCCTCAATGGCATGCCTCTTACTTTTATTAAAAGCGGATGAAGAAGTCAATAAATGGATTATCAATATGTTTAGAAAGTTTTTTGTAATGGTAACTTATCGAGATCAAGGTAATACCTATGAAGGTTAGAACGCCGGCCACAACAAAGGATAAAAGCGGCGGATATATGGCAATTAGAATTCCGGCGAGTATGAATATAATTCCTAATAACATAAAACACCTCCTTCAATTTGTAGAATGTTCGGCTTCGCTATCGCCGCCTAAACTATGTCTCATTTGAAATTATAGTGCTTTTTAACCGGCTCTT
>QNCD01000111.1 GCA_003644385.1 Candidatus Omnitrophota bacterium | reverse complement strand
GCGTATTTCTGGGGAAGAAACTCCACAAACGTCTTGATTGCCTGCAGGGGATTTTTTATTTCATGGGCCACCTCATTGGCAAACCTTCCGATGGTAGCCAGCCTCTCGGAATGAATCAGCTGGTCCCTGGTATCCTTTAGCTCCTCGTAGGCCTGAGCGTTTTCTATGGCCAGGGCCGCCTGATTAGCCAGGGTAGAGAAGAGGTCTAAATCCTCCTGGGTATACATATCCCCGGATAATTTCTCGCCCAGCATCAGAAAACCGATCAACTTGTTTTCAATAAAGCTGGGAAGGCACACCGAGGCGTTTAAATCCCGCATCTCCTTTGCTATATTTTCAAGATTCGCTCTTAAATTTTGGCTGAGTTCGGATTCCCTCTTAAGCCGGCTGATAACCTCATCATAGACCAGGGGCTGTTTGTTTTTAAGCAGCTCAAGAACCAGGGGGCTTGAGGCGTTATTTGCCAGGTATCTTTTTGGGATTTTGTATTTTCCTCTGGAGGCAGCCGCCACGAACATTGGCTTTTCCTTGTCCTTTAAAAAAATGGTGGCGTGGGTTACCCTTACGGAGTTTGCAATCATTCTGACAATCAAGTCCAGCAGCTTACCCAGATTTCTTATCTTAGTCATGCCGTCGCTGGCCTCTTTTAGGGTCTTCTGATAGGCGTATTTCCTGCGGAAGAATATCTTGTCGGTTATTCTGGTAAGCAGATTATCCAGGGGCTTAAGCAGCAGGCTGATTACGGTGAGGGCAAAGATGCTTACCAGATAAAACCTTCTGTCAATGTGTTTATAAAACACAAGCTGACCGAAGAAATGAACCAGCACCACAAACATGCCCACAACCAGGCCGTAGATTACACCGTAGACTGCCGCCTTTTTAATTACCAGGTTAATGTCCATGAGCCGATGCTTAATCATTTCATAGAAAACCACGAACACGTACACCGCAACCAGAATGTTTCCCACGGGAGGAATGGGAATGCCGTACCAGAGAGGAAAATTCGTCAGACCCCCCAGAAAGCCGATGCTCGTTCCCAAAAACACGTACTTTATCTGATTGCGTTTGAAGCTGGAGAGTTTCCTTGACCGCTTATACAGCAAGATTTGGGAGTAGCCAATCAGGCCCGCAAACATGGCAAGATACGCCGCAAACGCAGCCCCCGCAGTCGGCCAAAAAGGGAAAAACAAGCGAGGCCTGACATCCTTTACAAAAAGAGGCGTAAAGTCCAGGATAAGAAAAATCAAGCTTGCGATATAACCGAATACAATGACCTTTAAATATCTCTTTTCTTCCTCGATAAGATTTACACTGAAATGAAAGAAGGTGGAGGGAATGAAAATCGCGCCAATCATAAGAGCCCGGCACCAGAAAAGAGCGCTGCCTGCATCCTTTGAAATCTGCCAGGCGGCATAGCAGTATGACCAGAAGGCCACGCTTAAGGCAAAATAACTGAACGACCTGTTAAGCCTGGATTTGGGATTTCTTAGGATGGGGATTATACCGACGACTGTGCTGGTTATCGCATTTATCAGCGCGCTTATAAGATAATATACCATGAGTTTTGTTATTTGAGGTTTGCGCGGACAGAATCCTTAAGCTGGCCTGCGCTGAAGGATTTGGGAAGATAATCCACCGCTCCCCGGCTCAGGGCCTCTTTGATTACCTCTTGCTGCTCGTAACCTGAGATTACGATAATTTTGGCATCCGGGCTTAAGGATTTGATTTCGGAAATGGCGTCTAACCCGGATAACTTGGGCATCTTGATGTCGAGGAGGATAACCTCCGGCTTCAGGGATTTTACCTGGTCAATTACCTCCTGTCCGTTTGTGGCAAAGAACAAAGAATAAGGCAGGTCTTCCAGGATGAGCCTGATTGATTCGCGGATGTTTTCCTCATCGTCGCAGACCAGTATTTTTGCCTTGGGCATGATTTTCTCCTTTTGTTAGAGTCTTACGGGGGAGGTTACCCTCAGGACCCGGGCAGGTTTTGTGCCGGTGTTTCTTATCGAATGGGGGATGGATGCGTCAATTACATAAAGCGGCTCGCCTTGCCTTAGCCGGTGGATATTATTTCCTATCCTTATCTCAACCTCGCCTTCAAGCGCGTAAAGGAACCTTTGGGTATCCGGCGGAAGCTCCTCAGAAGCCTCACCCCCCGGCTCTAAAATCAGAATTTCCGGCAGCATTTTTTTGTTAACAAAGATATTCCGGGTTAAGAACTGCGAGGTTGCTTTGGGATTGTAGCGGAAGGGCTTTTCCTCAACAGGAGGGGCGGTTTCTGTAGATTTGATGTCCTCCTCATAGACTCCCTGATACAAGGTGGCAAGGCTTATTCCCAGCGCCTGGCAGATTTTTCTGTGGATCTCTAAGGTTCCGGTAAGAGAGCCGCCTTCAATCTTGCTGATGGTGGTATCGTCAATGCCGCAGAGCCCGGCGAACTCCTTCTGGCTCATCTTGCCCCGCAACTGCTTGATTCTCTGGCCTACATTCACTGGTTTCTCCTTTAAAAAAAGTATAATCCATAATTGCCATTTTGTCAAGTTAAAATTGAATTTTTTTTTATTTCTGTATATTCAACACCTTGTTTTACATATACTTATATTATATACTAAATATTTCCTCATTCTCTTACTTGACAAATTGTCAAATATATGTTATACTTTTTCAATCCACAAGGAGAAACCCAATGAGAATCAAAATTCCAGCCAAACTGCTAATCCGTTTCTCGCGGATTAAGGCTAAAAAAGCAAAAAAGCCTTGCGGTCCTTCCTGGGAGACAACTACCCGGCATATCTTTTTAAGGCAAAATGCTCTGCCCGGTGAAAAGTGATTCGTTGCAATGGAGAGAGAAGAGCTAAGCATTGACGAAAAGGAAATTATTGAAGGCTGGCGCCTGGTAAAAATGCACCGCAAGGGGTACCTTCAGGTCACCCTAAAATCAGACGGCACCCAGTTCTACCTGGAAATAACCCCGGCCAAAGAGGGCAAAGTATCGCACAACAGGATATTTCCCAAGCAAAGATAACCGGCTGATAAAAAAAGGTTTACACCAACACAAATAAAGGTATAATGTAATTACCACAACGGAATGGTAGGATGAGGATAAAATAAAATAATTTCAAAAGCAGATTCCTTATTAGGAGTCTGCTTTTTTTGTTTTTTAGGTGCAGGAATTGAATAAAGAAGCTATAAAAAAATGTGAACATGGAAAAATATTTTGCTGTGAATGCAGGTATGGCAAAATTATAGAGAAGTCTGATGAGACGCATATCTTTGATTTATGCGATGAGACTAATGAACGGAATCTAGGGTATAGACTAAAAGTTGGAACGGATTATCAATCAAGCGGCGAGACGGAAATAAATAACGTTAAGAGAATCAAAAAGAGAACACTGGGTGGTTTTTATAAGCATGTCAAAAAGAATAAGCGAAAATCTTAATAACAGCCCGAAAACTAAATCAGAATTATTTTTTAAGAGGAAATAAATTCGATCCCTTTTTATATGGGTAGTAAAATTAAAATTTTAGTGGGTGCCGGTGTAGATGGTGAGAGAAAAAATGGGATTATTTAAACGTTCAGAAAATCTTGGAAAAATAGAGATATTTCCTATTAACGCTGATGATTGGACAATTAACTCATCCATGTCTATACGTTTAACATCAATGGCACTGATTCATTATTTTGAAAGAGTTCTTCGGAATCCATATATAAAAGTTTCAGAAAGATATTTACATGAGGTAGGCATGAAGATGGCTGAAGAAAACTTTGACAAGAAAGCATCAAGTAAAAATCATGAGGTCTGGATTAATTATGCAAACAAAATTCACGATTTTTTTGAAGAGGCAACAACCGCTATGTTTTCGCAGCTTCAATGGAATCATAAATTTAAAGCAGTTCTTAAGCTATTTAAGTACGAGAGAAAGGATTTTCCTTTAAATTATTGGTATTTTGTTCAATCCAATCAATCATTTCTCTCAAATGATGAAGAGTGGATGTCGCATAGATTTTATAGCTTCATGACGCTGTATAACTATTGTTATTCATTTGGAGACGAGATATGCAGAGACTTTATTGCAATATCATTTGCGCATATGCTTAAATGGTTTAATGAAGATGGGGTGCCGAGATGGAATAGATTAACTATAGCAGGGAATATGGCAATTCTTAACTACTTTCGCTATAAGGCAATCTCGAACGAAGCTGTAAAACAAAATTTTGAGAAATATTTACAGGATAAGAAAATTGAACTATATTGGCTAAGGGTATAGAAATCGTATTTGTTCTTCTGACAAATAAGCCAGGAATCGGGGCAAGCCCCCTAATACAGAGAAGCAGATGTTATTATTTTAAGATAATTTCAAAAAACGGTTAAGCCGATATG
>QNCD01000110.1 GCA_003644385.1 Candidatus Omnitrophota bacterium | reverse complement strand
TTCGTGGTAAAAACAGTAAATTCCCTGAGATCCTTCTTAAAATCCTTTCTTAAAATAATCTACCGGTTTAAACAATTTATAATTAAGCAGAATTTAAAGGTAAAAAAAGAAAAAGAACCGGCAGCTGAAAATTTTGCAAAACCCAAGATATCCATTGCAAAAACAGATTTAAAACAAGTATCCCCTAGGATTAAGGCTCCATCCGGCCCTAAAATTCAGATTAAGACAAAATTACCTGCGCAGGAACCTCAGGTAGGGTCTCAAGAAATAAAATTAGAGGATTATCAATTACCTTCTTTAGACTTATTAGAATCTCCGCCTCCTTTAGAGGAGAGGCAGATTAAAGAAGATTTGACCGCTAATGCCAGAATTCTCCAGGAGACCCTGGATGATTTCGGGATTTCGGTAAAAGTCACTGATATCGAACGCGGCCCGATTATTACTCGTTATGAGTTGGAGCCGGCACCGGGAGTCAAGTTAAACAAGATTGTTGTCTTAAGCGACGACATTGCTTTAGCGATGAAGGCGCAGTCAGCAAGAATCGTCGCGCCTATCCCGGGTAAGGGAAGGGTGGGTGTCGAGGTTCCCAATATACAAAGTAATTTTGTTTACCTCAAAGAAGTTTTATCCTGCGCTGAATTCCAGAAATCAAAATCAAAATTAACACTTGCTTTTGGTAAGGATATAGCGGGTAAGCCGGTTATCGCGGAATTGGATGAAATGCCGCACTTATTAATTGCCGGTACCACCGGTTCGGGAAAGACCGTTTGCGTTAATTCCTTAATTTTATCCATGCTTTTTAAAGCATCTCCTTCGGAGCTAAAGTTTTTAATGATTGATCCTAAAATGGTAGAATTGGCTGCTTTTAACGGGTTGCCCCATCTTTTATGCCCGGCGGTAACAGATGCTAAGAAGGCGGCGGTAGCTTTGAGTTGGGTAGTGAACGAAATGGAGAGCCGCTATCAGCTTCTAGCTAAGGCAGGAGTAAGAAATATCGAAGCCTATAATCAAAAACAAGAAAATATTCCCTATATAGTAGTGATTATCGATGAGTTGGCGGACCTAATGGCAATCGCCAGAGACCAGATTGAAAGCGCTATTACCCGTCTGGCACAACTCTCTCGGGCCGTAGGGATACATTTAATTTTAGCTACTCAGCGACCGTCTGTAGACGTAATTACCGGCGTTATCAAAGCTAATTTTCCTGCCCGGATTTCTTTTAAGGTTCCTTCGAAAGTAGATTCCCGCACGGTTTTAGATATGAACGGGGCGGATAAGCTTCTAGGCAGAGGCGATATGCTTTTTTTGCGCCCGCAGGAATCAAAGTTAACCCGCGCTCAAGGTTCGCTGGTGAGTGATCAGGAAATTGAAAAGATCGTAACTTTTATTAAAGCCCAGGCAGAACCTGTTTATGATGAGGAGATCGTTAAGGAGCAGCGGAAATCTATAGCGGGTAACGGGCAGAAAGATGAATACTATGAAGAGGCGGTAAGGATAATTATGGAGAGCGGCCAAGCTTCGGTGTCAATTTTACAAAGGCGGCTGCGCTTAGGCTATACACGCGCTGCCCGGATAATCGATATGATGGAGAGCGACGGACTTATCGGACCGTTTGAGGGCAGTAAACCACGTAAGATTCTGATTGACAGGGAGTCGTGGTTGGAAAAAGAAGTAATCTCTAAGGGAAATCAGGAGTAGTTATCATGGAATCCGCAGGAAGCAGGTTAAGGAAGGTACGTCAGGAAAAAGGCTTGAGTCTTGAAGAGGTGCACAGAAAGACAAAAATCCATCTTAAGATTCTCAAAGCTATTGAAGAAGATAGTCTGGTTTCTTTAAACGCCGTTTATGCAAAGGGATTTTTAAAGATTTACTGCAAATTCTTAGGAGTTGATCCCAAAGAATTTATTTCGGAGTCTAAAGAGAAAGAGGAGGCCGGCGATTCCAAAGAGGCTAAGGAGTCTAAAATAGAACCCAGGCGTATTTTAAAGCCGCAACATCCTGTAGGGCCGACTATTAAAGAAGTCAAAATAAAATTAGGTTTTTTGATTGGACGTTTGCCTTTGGGTTTAAAACTAAAGAAAATAGCGTTAACGCTCTTTATAATTTTAATTGCTTTGATTTTATTCAGGCTGGTAAATATTTCTTTATCAAAGCGCCAAACCCTTGAAGAAAAGAAGCTGAGCGCCGCAAAAGTAGAAAGCAAAGAACAGGGTTCATCCCAGATCCACAAAATCGCTCCTTCGGAGGATATAAAGCTCTATATTCATGCCAAGGAGGATTGCTGGATAGAATTGAGAGCCGACGGAAAGCTCTTATTCCGCAGGATACTTAAAGCAGGCAACTCCGAAAGCTGGAAGGCTAAGGAGAGAATAGAATTTTCCCTGGGTAATGCCGGAGTGATAGACGTGGAGGTTAACGGCAAGCGTATGCCGGCTTTAGGCCGCAGAGGGCAGGTAGTGAAGAATATTGTGATTACCAAAGAAGGATTGACCGTAAAATAAGCTGGCAATGGAAGATAAGCTGAAAATAGGCATATTGAGTCTGGGTTGTTGCCGGAATCTGGTTGATTCCGAGAATATCCTCGGGCGCCTCTGGCATAAAGGCTATCAGATTACAGATATCGAGAATGCGGAAGTAGGAATAATCAATACCTGCGCCTTTATCGATGACGCTAAGAATGAATCCATCGGGCATATATTGGACCTGGTTGAGTTAAAGAAAGAAGGCAGATTAAAAAAAATCATAGTTTACGGCTGCCTCGCCCAGCGCTATAAAGAAAAGTTAAGAAAAGAGTTTCCTGAAGTCGATGCTTTTGTGGGTTGTGTTTCTTTGAATCACAGCAGAAAGAGTTTTTACCTCACCCCCAGGCATTATAAATACCTGAAAATCTGCGAAGGATGCATAAATAATTGCAGTTATTGCATCATACCTAAAATTAAGGGAGGCCTGAAAAGCCTGGAAATAGACTCGGTAATAAACAGAATAAAGTATTTTGACCGTAACCGCGTATCCGAAGTCAATATAATCGGCCAGGATATTACCGGTTACGGAATTGATTTATACGGAAAG
This sequence comes from Candidatus Omnitrophota bacterium, assembly GCA_003644385.1. GTDB lineage: Bacteria > Omnitrophota > Gorgyraeia > Gygaellales > Profunditerraquicolaceae > B70-G16. The sequence continues at coordinate 1,339 of QNCD01000110.1, read as the reverse complement.
AACAGTTTACACTTTTTGCTAAAAAAAATACTCAAAGAAGTAAGACATATAGGATGGCTGCGTCTTCTCTATTTATATCCTAGCCGGGTCAACGAGGAATTATTGGATTCGATAAAGAACCATCCGGGCATTTGTAAATATATAGACTTACCGCTGCAGCATATAAACGCCCGGATTTTGAAATTAATGGGTAGAAAAAACAGTCCACAAGATATCTATAAATTGATTGATAAAATCCGCAAAAAAATTCCTCAGGCGGCAATACGCACTTCTTTCATAGTAGGCTTTCCTTCGGAGACTAAAGGAGAGTTCCGTCAGCTAGTTAAGTTCATCCGCGAGGTTAAATTTGAAAGATTAGGTGTTTTTACTTATTCCCGCCAGGAGGACACCAAGGCCTATAGTTTAAAAGAGCAGATTCCGCAAAAGGAAAAATCTGAAAGGTTTAATACTATCATGTCGGTTCAGCAGGAGATTTCCAGAGAAAACAATAAAAAGCTATTGGGTAAGACGCTGGATGTTTTAATTGATTGCCAGGAGAAAGGCGCCTATTTAGCGCGCAGCGAATATGATGCGCCTGAAGTTGACGGATTGGTTTACGTAAATTCAAGAAAGAAATTAATGCCGGGAGAATTTAAAAAGGTAAGAATTGTCGATACCCTTGAATACGATTTAGTGGCAGAAACCCTGAATTAAAGATTATGAACCTTGCTAATAAGCTTACGTTATCCCGAATAATCCTTACTTTTGTATTTATGTTTTTTCTTTTCTGCCAGGGCCTCTTAGCCAAAATTTTAAGCCTGGCCATTTTCATATTTGCCGCCTTATCCGACCTTTTTGACGGATTCCTTGCGCAAAAGAAAAATATGGTTTCGGATTTCGGAAAGCTAATGGATCCGATCGCCGATAAAATCCTGGTCCTGGCAGCTTTCGCGGCTTTTGTCCAGATGCAGCTTATTCATGCCTGGATGTTTGTGATTATCATATTCCGCGAAATTCTGATTACCTCATTGCGCCTCTTCGCTTTAAATAAAGGAAAAGTATTATCCGCGACCAAGGCCGGAAAACATAAGACTATTTCGCAGATGGCGGCGATTATCTCCATATTGGCTTTTATCGTATTTAAAGAAGTTATGCTTACCTTTTTTACCTGGAATCCTGCGTGGGAGAAATTTTTCCGTCAAGGCGTATATTTTTTAATGCTCTTAACCGTAGCGCTTACCCTTTATTCGGGCCTTTCCTATCTCTGGAATAACCGCAAGATAATCGCAAAATTCTAAATTTAAAAGAATATGAAAGCAGCAAAACAGCTGATAAAAATCATCAGCACTTTTCTTTATAC
>QNCD01000109.1 GCA_003644385.1 Candidatus Omnitrophota bacterium | reverse complement strand
TACTGCTTATATGAATCGATAAATTGTTTTCTTAGTGCTAGCTTTGTTGTTACGTCATATGCTATGAACCACTCTCTGTATCCATATCTAAACCCCAGCTCTTTTTCGATGTCTATATACAGACCATCTACGCCCCAAACAGTCTTTATATATTCTTCTGATGGTAGTGATCCGCTCATTAATAGTGTTGGTCTATCAAGAACATTTCTGATGAGTTCACATGGATCTGTCGCTAGAAGTCTGAAACCATGTTTGGTTAGATACACATCGAAGAATGGATATTGTATATTCTGTATAAATTGGCATAGCTCTATAACGGATCTAATAACGTCTTGGCTGTATTGGGATGTATATGCAAATGGGTTCAGGCATATGTTAAATATTTTGTTGTCTATCTCATGCAACGCTCCTTTTATCAGTGCTTTGTCTATATAAACAATCTTCTTATCCTCGTCGTATTTCGACTGGTGTAATTGTATCAATGGTAATACGTAGAATCCTACTTGTTGTAGATACGATAATGTGTTTAACGATAGTGTAGAGGACATGTATTGATGGATGTTTTCTAGGTTATGTGCCTCGTCAATGATTTGGAAATGTATGTTTGTATATGATTCCAAAACTGTTTTTGGTGCCCCTACTAGGTATGGATATGTAGCTAGCACTATATCAACATATTTCGTCATATTTAGTATTGTGTAGTATGGACATCCAAATCTCTCAGCAACTTTTATTACTTCGTCTATCGACATTGTTTCTAGGTATGTATCTATTATCTCTGGTGCCTCAACATCTTTTGGATAACTACATTGTCTACATAATTCTTGTAGCTCTATAAACCATTTGTAGAACACTTTAAGTGGGTTTCTACAGCATCTATACTTACCTATGATTGGAACTGGTTTTAGACCTATTCCAAACTTTTTGATGTCTCTAACAACGGGGTAGTACTCGTTGTGTGTCCTAACATAGTAGCCAAATCTAAACGCCTGTTTCTGTTCATATAACCATCTAGCTATTGTTAGAGCCACCAACGTTTTTCCAGATCCAGTAGGGGCATTAACGAGGAAAACACTGTATTTATCAAAGTTTTTAATGATTTTATCAACTATATACCTCTGATGAGGTTTCAATATGTTATACAGTTTTTCGAATATGGACATATCTATCACCATACTCATTCTTTTATTATTCCTATATATTTCCATTTTTCATATACGTATTTATACGCTAAAAAAGTTAGTTCTTCTTTGTGGTCTTGTACCAAGTGTTGATATGCTTCGTTATATGTCTTCAAAAATCTTCTGCATTTCAAACATTTCCACCCGCCGTTTGTTATATACATAAACGGCTCTATTATATAGCATAGTAGGGGGTCATACGAAAAACATTTTGTTGGGTCTAAAATGGATTGGGCTATAATCGATCTTAGCCTCTGTAGCTTTTTATATGGTATGTCATGTGGAAGATTCATTGGTTTCATTGCTTGGAACCTCTGTGCCTATATTACTGCTATTCTTCAACGTGTTTTTGATGTATTCAACCCTGTTCCAATCCTTGAAATACATATCTATTTGGTTTACTGGTGTTACTTTGTATAGGTGCTCAAATGTGAATTGTCCTAGTACCAACCTAGCTATCGTATCGTCGTCTAGCCACACATTTAATGCGTTTAGTATGGACTTAACATTCATTGCATGTCTAGGCTCTCTACTACCTCTAATCTCTATCGATAGTGGTTCTGGTCTTATCTGTTCTTGTATATACTCGATTATTCCTCTAAGTATGCTGTTTGGAAACACTTGATATGTTACGTATTGAGATATGTTGTAGTGACCAGTCCAAATATCTACTATTGCGAATCTATCTATAAACGCATCCATTCCACTAACATTGAAGTAGTTACATATCATCTCACGTGTTGTATTGCCTTTTGTTATTGGCGGTACGTTGCCGAATACTATGAAGTTCACGCATTTTCTGATCTGAATCGTTTTGGTGCCACTACCTCTTGTCCATACACACTGCTCCATACCAGACAACAACAATCTTAGTTCTTGTGCTAATGCCTGTGTTATCTGCGAAGCCTTCTTGTCGAATTCATCGAATATGATACCATCTCTAAGACCAACTAATCCTATCTGCAGAGATCTACCGTCATATACCAATTTTGCTGGTGTAGGTAATTCGCCACCTAGATACTCATAGTTCACAATATCGCTTATCCTAACAGCGAAATGTGACTTTCCTGTGTTGGGACTTGTCAATTGCATTACGTGTATCGACCAAAACGCTACTTTCTCCGTCTCATGTTTAAACCCTTTGAATAGCCCTATTATCCTCGGCAGGAACATGCAGTATGTCAGTCTATCTGGCATTATCCCTAGTCCCACAAGTATAGCGTTTAGAGCACCTATCTCCTCAACAATCTCTTTACCGATGTCTTTGTATGATTTTAGAGATGGTAGTCTCACTTCTTCTGCTATTAGATACCCCTTCTTGTACTGCACATGTATTTCCATGGGTAGCTTCAGTTTTTCTACCAGCTCATCTGGGTCGTGAACATCTAGCAACTCGATAGGTATAAATACTGTGAATCCGTTTGCCAATGTTGCTTGTATCACTCTTTTGTCTGGTATAATCTTGTATGAACCTAGCTTGGTTATGATCACTCCTCTTCCCTTTAGTGCAAAGTATGACTGTGCATATTCTGAATCTGTGCCTAGCTTATATGCTTTGTATACTTTGCTAAGTGTTTCTGGGTCTTGTGATATCGATGGAAACATTGCGTAGATATAGTCCGGTATCCTTGGATCGACCACTTTAATCAGATATTTTTCGAATACCATTTTCTTCACCCATATATGTTTTGACTAATTATGTTTTGAATTAGTTTAACTAGGTTTTGGTGGCATATCTCCACCATTCTCTGATATTCTTGCTCATCCATTTTGTCGTCATACACCAGTTCTCTGCATAGCTCTTCTAGTGTCATAGATGTTCTGACTATTCCTATACCCATATAGCTACCTACCCTAATAATTACTGGTATTTCAAGATCTAGACCCTTTGGATAGATAACTTCGATATCCGATAGATCAACTGATTTAATATCTATGTTTCTGGGTATGGACATAATCATCACCTTCACTCCATTGCACTTATAAACGATTCTTCTTCTCCAGACTCCTCCTCTTCTTTAGATTCCTCTTCTTTCTTCTTCTTTGTTTTTACATCCTTGAATAGCTCATCTATATCTATAGCTTGTTTCTTAGACGTTTTCTTCTCTCTTTGTTTCTTTCTATATTTGTTATATGCTATCAGACTTGATAGTGCTATTGTTACTCCGTAGAACGCTGGTATTCTTATGCCAACGATAATACCATCCTCATTCTTTTGGAGCACAACATCTTCTTTATTTCTAATCACGATAGCTAGATCAATCGTTTCTTCATTTGGTTTCATCAACACTTCGTTTTCACCTACCTTAAACTTGAACTCGGGGGTTTTGCTCTCCGACATGCTGGGTGCCCCACCAAACAGAATAATCTAGATGCGATGATTAAATCAAGAATTAGATAGATACAAAAATGTATAGGGATATACGCAGATAAGCCCTGTAACAAAGATAGTTAGATACGCTTCAACAACAGTTCTGGGTTTCTCAATGTTTGCAACGCGTTCCAACAGTCTATAAACTTCAGATCACAGTCAAGTACACATAGATACAGCTTCGTCTTTGCTTCCTCAGATGTTAAAGCCAATGACCTATATTTTTTACATCGTTCTATACAGTTTTTATACTCTGGATAACATTTTTCTAGACATAAAGAATCCTTTAAGCATTGATCAATGTACCATTTTACCGCCATTGTGCTCCCCACCAAAAGAAGAATCTTGTTTTTTGTGTAGAAAGAAAAATGTTTTTGAAAAAGATTGTTTTTGTCTAAATGTGGATGTTTTAGATTTCGTCGAGAGATACTTTTCTAACTGGTGTCGTTTCTTTTGTTGTTAGTACTAGTCCAACTGCTTCGAACAGCTCTTTATCGTTTACGAATTCATCTATCAATCTCTTTAGAGACATTATTCCATCTAGATCACGTATCGTCAAGTTGTTTCTCCACAGGGCTCTGCTTCTTATCGATAGGAGTACTCCGGGTTCTTGTCTCTGTACGGTTGTTGCTCCGTATCTAACTGTTCCCGGAGGTACTACCAATATCTGTAGTACCCATCTATCTGTCTCCATTATTTCGATGCTTGCTGGTCTACCAGTTTCTTTCACTTCTTGCACCAGTTTCTGAACTGCTTTCTGGATCTTTTCCTTTATGGACACAATTTTCTCTGGGTTGGGTACATTGGGCGTTTCTCCGCTCATAGGGGGCTCCCCGTAGATATGGTTAATCTAGCTGGTGCTTCTAATAGGTGTTATCATAATT
>QNCD01000108.1 GCA_003644385.1 Candidatus Omnitrophota bacterium | reverse complement strand
CCAAAGCCGCCGTTTCTGCCGGCCTGAACGCCGGATATAGCATCTTCCACAACCACAGCCTTCCCGGGATGAGCGCCCAAATTATATGCCGCAACAACAAAAACATCACCTTCGGGTTTTCCCCTTAGCTTGAGTTGAGCAGAAACCTCGCCGTCAACCCGCGTCTGAAACAAATTCTCAATGCCAGCTGACTGAAGAATATGCCTGCCGTTTTTTGAAGAAGATATAACCCCGGACGGTATGCCTGCTTCTTTAAGCTCCTTTATGAACTGAATTGTCGTGGGATAAACGTCAACGCCTTGTTTCTTAATAAGTTGGAGAAATGCCACATTCTTCTTATTTCCGATACCGCAGATAGTCTCTTTATCCGGGGTATCTGAGGGGTCTCCGAAAGGTATGTGGATTCCCCTTGATTCGAGGAAACTCCTGACGCCGTCGTATCTGGGCTTCCCGTCAACATAGGTAAGGTAATCAACCTCATGGGTGAACTCCCGGAACGGTTCGTTGTTTCGTTTCTCTCTCAGGCGTAAGTATTCGTCGAAAACAGACTTCCAGGCCCGGGCGTGGACCAGAGCTGTTTTTGTAATTACGCCGTCCAGGTCAAAAATAACTGCCTCAAATGAATAACGACTCACTCTTTTCTCAAACCTTTCTAAAAAAGCTGATTTTTAAGCTTCGGCCGCTGCTTTTTCCGCCACCCACTTATTGTATCCGTGCTCTAAAATTTCTGCTTTCACTTGAGCCGGAAATTCCTTCAGGCTTAGCCCTACCTCCCATTTCCCTTCGATGAACCTCTTCCAGATAACCTCTACGCTTGCGGGAATATAAATATTTTCGTTTGGCCTTTGAATTTCAAGATTAATAAAAGATTTAGTATCAAAATCGAATTCATCAAAAACTACCTTTAACCCGCCTCGGGAAAAGTCCTTAATTAATCCCCAGGCTTTCTCTTTATTTTTATCTCGGGCTTGCACCATAAGCGGCGTTGAAAACCGCAGGCATCTTCTCCTATCTGCGTGCATCTTGCCTCCTTTTTAGCGAAACCTTCTCAAATTATATACGGAGAGGGTGGAATTCAAACCCACTCCTCTCTACTCATTGGCAATACTGATACTTAAATCTACTTTGGTTAACTTCATATTTTTAAATTATACCACGTCATCATCGAACATCAATAAGGAAAAATGGGGTCAGATTTATTTTCCCTTCTTTTTGGCCTACCTGGCAAAAATAGTTCTGACCCCTGAGCCGAGTTATGTATTAATTATCTCTGCGCCTTGGGCGGCCTCTTGCCCCCCGCCCCTATTTCCACCCCTGATTTCCACCCCTGGGGTGGAAATAGGTTTAAAAGATTTAAAGACTTATTGAGTTCTGACGCTGTTTTTTGCGTCCCCGTCTTACTCTGTTATCTCAATCTCCTCTTCAATAACCTTAAAGAAATCCTGATAAAACTCCTTATCCTTAATTACCTTCTCTCCTTCTTTGATTTTGGTAGCTTCTTTACCACCTCCGCCAGGTAAGGGAATAAGCCAGAAGAAAAAACGAGTGCGGTCAGCAACAAAAAACCTCTCAGTAGTCTGCAGGGCATTAAGATAAAGGGTGGATTTGTTATCTGCCTCAGGAATTACTCTTGCTTGCAGGAGTAAAACAATTGTCCTCTTCCCCTTCTGAAAAGACCTTTTGGCCAGAATAAAGCCTCTTTCAATATCTTCTTCCTCAACAATGAAACCCTTAGAATAAATGGCCTTAATTACTGCCTGATAAAGGGTCTCTTTAGGTTCAGAAAACTCCTTCTGATTATAGGTGGGTCGTTCTTTAAAAACCTCTTTATAAACAGGCGCACTTGCGCAGCCGGCTACAAACATACAGACCACCAACAAAAGAATTACTATCTTATGCATATCCTTCCTCCTTCTCTTGCCACGTTCTTTCGCAAAAAAACTTCTTTTATCACTAAAAATGGTTTTTAAAACCAAAATCTGCCCCACCTGATATATTGTAATAATTATGTCAAAAAATGCTGGCGGAGAGGGTGGGATTTGAACCCACGAGACCCTTACGGGCCCACATGTTCTCCAGACATGCCGTTTCAGCCACTCACGCACCTCTCCATCCTATTTCAATATTTTATTCACCAGATAATCAAGTTTCTGAAACGCCTCCTTACTATGATACCGTATTTTAAAAGTCCCATTTGGATTTGGTCTGTATTTCATATTTTTAGATTTAAAAATGATTGTTTTATTAAAATTTACTAAAGGTATACCTGTAGCTCTGGACCATCTCTTTTCTAATGATTTTTTATTTAAATCATCATATATAAAAAGTTGTCCTTTTAGACGCGACTCATCTATTTTAATAATTTTTCTTAAAAATGTAATAAAAAGTTTAATTAAGTTAGAATCACTGTTGGTAAACTCTATAACCCAATAGTAAACATCATTTTTTCGTCTCTTATCTTTCCGAAGTCGTGTTCCTTCGCAACTATATAAGAGAGCTCCAATAATACTTAATTCTTTATTAGTAAATCTATTCATAATCGTGTGTACTAACCAAGCTCTCGCACCTCTCCAATCATATCTTATTGTTCCTTTATATCAAAAATTTGCCCAAAAATCAACTAATTATGTTTATCGGAAAGAAAAACGGTAAGGCTTGAGTTTAAAGAAATGTAGTTATAAGAAATTTTAAGATTGAGGGATGTTAATAATAACTTAATTCATCCGGCGCGGGTCGCCAGGAGCGCATCTTCTTCTTCTCTGCCCTTTTTCTTTTTTCCTTCAGCATCTTTTCTTTTTCGCGCTTTGAGCGCTTGCGCTTCTGCCTGCGAAGTTTTTCTATACTTTTTATCTGTTCTAACCGCTCTCTCAGTCTTTGTGAAGCTATCTTCTTTATCAGAATTTGCCTTGCCAGAAATCTATTCAACGCCTGCGAGCGTTCCTTTTGACACTTCACCTCTATGCCGGTAGGCTTATGACTTAAATATACGCGAGTGGATGTCTTGTTTACCTTCTGTCCTCCCGGCCCGCTTGAGCGTATAAACTTCTCCTCAATGTCCTCCTCGCGAATGCCAAGACTGCGCATCCTCGCTCTTAAGGTCTCTTGCTTAGCTTTGCTTACGCCGAGTTTCATTGTTTATGCTTGTTAAGTTTGTAAGCTAAACCGCTCCTTTGCTTTTAGCCGGGTAAAGAATGCGTTCTTTGCGAAAAGCAAAAGTCCGATACGGAGGGGGCGAGATTCGAACTCGCGTGAGCCTTACGGCCCAACCGCTTTTCGAGAGCGGCCCGTTATAACCACTTCGGTACCCCTCCTGATTCATTATATTATACTCCTGGGGCGCCGTGAGGCAAAAACTTTTTCTTCTTACTGCTGCCGGAACTTGAAAATATTAGATATATGGGTTATATTTATATTGTAAACTAAAGAAGGAGGAGCTTTTAGCGAAAGCGGACAGGCTTAAAACCTAAAATAAGGCCCGCGAAATGCGGGCTTTATTTTTTAATACGGAATATCCGAATTAATTGCCTTGCGGGGCAATAGTCACAACCCCCATCTTATTTAAATCAAGATATTGCGCAGCACTGCTCATAATATCTTCTCTGGTCACGCCGGAGATTTTTTCCTGATACAGCTTGTAATTGTCAAATCCGACGCCGTACAGCTCATCCAGGCCTGATTTGAAAGCAAGAGCGGAGTTCGTCTGCAGACCCATCTTCTGTATCCCTATCAGGTAGGACTTCGCAGCGGACAACTCCTTTTCGTCCACATAATCTATTTTAAGATTTTGTATCTCCTGCAGGATAATCTCTTTTATTTCGTCTAAATTTTCCGGTGCGGTAGATACGTAGATATAATAAAATCCCTGCTCGATTCCCGGCACGGAGCCGCCTCCCAGGGCATACGCCTGGCCAAGCTCTTCTCTTATACTTTGAAACAGGCGGCCACCGGCAGAAGTAAGAATTGAATTAAGCACCTCGAGCGGATATCGCCCGGCGTCGGTAAGCTTAACTCCGGGAAAACCTAACATAATTACAGCCTGCTGTTTAGGAACCTGGATTATTGACTCCGCCGGCTTTTCGGAAAATGATTCGGACGGCAGGTTAAGGCTTATCTCTGCGGGATTAAGCTTTGCGAAACTCTTTTCTATTAATTTCAGAGTATCCTCGGACTCTATGTCTCCGAATACAGCTAAAACCATATTATTGGGCAGGCCGAAATTTTTGTAGAATTCAACTATATCCCGGCGGTTAATCCTTTTTACCGATTCCTCTGTTCCCAATACGTTAAATCTATAAGGGTGGACTTTAAATAATACCTGCCTCAGCGACTTGAAGGCCAACTTAAAGACATTGTCATCCTGCGCCTTAATCTGGCTTAATACTAAATTTTTCTCTCTGGTTAATTCGTCCTCGGGGAAATCGGGGTTTATAACAATATCAGCCAGGAGCCGCAGGCCCTTGTCTAAATCCTGAGAAAGGAT
>QNCD01000107.1 GCA_003644385.1 Candidatus Omnitrophota bacterium | reverse complement strand
TCTGCTGATGTTCCTGTTCTTACTCATAAGGGATTGCTGTCGTTAAACAACATAGATGGACCCTACAATGCTGGTGACAGGGGTATTTGGTCTTTTGACACAACCGGAATTGGTTCAAAGCTGTATGGTGATGATGCTGCTGGTGATACAAGCCCATTCTACCTCAGACCGTCCATTGAATTATCAAGCACTAAAGTGGTTTTTGGTGCTTATGAGACTGTTTTGTTTGCAACCAGGTCTGGTGGAAGCTGGAGTTTCAGCAAAGCTGGATGGAATACTGATGCAACAACCCTCAATAATATGATACCTACTTTATTTGTTGAAGGAAACAGTGGAAGAATATTTTCAGTGTGGCGTGGCAATGGTGGTGGTGGTTATAATACATACATAGCATACACAGATGATGACTTTGCAACCACAGTTGTTGGAACACAACAGTACATAAGCAATATTGGAATGCACAGGCCGACAATTGCTGTCAATGGTGATAACGCCGTATTTTGCATCTCTACATTGGGTACGTGTCACAGAACAACTGATAATGGGGCTAGTTGGTCAGTTGTACTGTCAGCGGCTTTTGATGTGAGTCCGACAGAGACTCAGGCAGTTGTTTACTGGAATGGTGCATTTTACATGACTGCTCGCTGCAATGTATCCGGGACAGACCGGCTGTGTATGTACAAATCAACAGATAACGGTGCCAGTTGGACCAGAGTTAGCATATTGACCGACTGTGCAATGACGGAAAACAGGGTTGGTATCCTGGATTTCAATGACCAGTTGCTTGTTGTTATGCAGGATACAACTCCAGATGTACGGTTGTATGAGTATAAATCTGATGATACCTGGGTACTTGGAGAAACCTGGGGCAACTCACAGCTTTGGCGTTCTGCTTCGTATGAAATACCATTCATTCAATCTGCACTAGGAAAAGTTTGGATTGGTGTGCTGAACAATGGTACCAGTCAATATGAAGTCTATTATGCTGATGACTATGACAAGACTTTTACAGCATGGGATACGAATACAACCATGTTGGATGGTCTAATTTCGATTTTAGAGTAAAATCTTACTTTATATGTGATGGAGGTTTATAGTGCTCGCAACAATTACTGATAGTGGTGTACAGCAGGCTGCAATTGCCGCTGCCAATGGTGTGCGAATCACAATATCCAAGTTTTCCATTGGAACAGGTGGAACAGGTTCTGCTCCATCCACACAAACAGCCCTTAACACATCAGTTTATGGGCCTGTGGCAGTTGATGCAGTGCGTTGGATTTCTGATACGGTAATTGAGGTGGATTGTTTTGTTCCATCCACAGTTCCTGCTGTTGGCACATGGGCAATCAATGAGGCAGGATTCTGGCTGGATGATGGGACATTGTTTGCCTATGCAGCTGATTTTGCCACAACAAAAGAAAGCGGCTCAGGCTTGATGCTGCGCTGCTGGTTTGCTTTGACTGGTGGAGCCAGCTCTTTGACTGTTACTCCTTCCGGGGATGCCTGGACCATGTATTTCCGTGGAATCAACCTCATTGAAAACAGTGACTTCAGAGCACTTGGTAATGGAAATCTTGCTGCGGATGATTCTGCGGTTGTCTTTGCATCTGATAGGTATGTGTGTGCAAACTGGAAAACCTTCCAGGGCGGATTCAGTGTTAAACGTGACCCTGATGACGGACTTAAGCTGACTTCCCAAGACATTGTATCGCCTGCTTACCTGATACAGGATTTGGACAGGAGAGTTGTTGAAGAATCTCGTGGAAATAATCTTACGTTCCGTGTAAAGATGAAGCACACCAATGACAATGACAATGTTGAAATTGGTTTTATTGAAGATAGAAGTTCGAGCCCTGTCACAATAGATACTGCAACGTATTCAGTTGACTCAAGCGGATGGGCGGAATACTCGGTTACAAAGGCTATGCCGTCAGATGTTGAAGAGATTGCCGTATGTATCAGTCCAAGTACAACAAATGAAGTCTACATCAAGTGGGCTGTCTGCAACATTGAGGATGAGGAGACGAGCTTTACTAAGGTACCTGGTGAGAAGTGGCCCATTGCAACTATTGACCCCGAGATGACGGCTAGTGAGGTTGATACATTGCTTGGAGAATTGTCAGCAGGTTCACAGACTCCATCAGTGCTCATGCTTCCAGGCAATTACGTGTGGGATACATCTGTAGATGGTACAGGTGTTACTTTTAAGTCTTTTGGTGATGTGGTTGTTGAGCTTGGGGCTGGTGTTACTTGGAGTGCAGAAAGAATTGAATGTGATACTCTATCAGTGGATACAACCAGTGCAGCAGATAATTGCTTCTCTGTAAATTCAGCAATAGGCAAGCTTACGATTTCAGGTGGTCACATTGTTTCAGTTGGTGAGGTTGAGCATATTGAGTCTGATGATGACATAAACGTCACAGGCTCTTGCAGGCATGTTGAGGCTACAGGTGTTGTCACAATAAATACAACTGATGCTATTAATTTAGATTTGGTTATTGCTGGAGATATCTCAATAGACTCACAGGCAAATGTTAGCTTTGGTGAAGTTCACCTATCGTCTAGTTCCAATGGAGTAACTGTTAACCCTGTGAGTGCAGGATACACTAATGTGTCGATACAGCAGTTGGTTGTGGACGGTGGGTCTACCAGGGCTTTATATGTAAATGCTCCGGCATCTGGTAATGCAGGTAAGATAAATCTGACAATTGGTGAGGCATATTTGACCAGTGTTAACAATCCTATAGATATTGAGTGTAACACTACCGGGCATATTGATATTGGCAATTTCTTGTGTGATTGTGATGAGAACTCCTACCTGATACAATTTTCTGACTATGGGAGTGCTTCTGGAAGTGAAGAGGTTCCAGTTGTATGTGGAAAACTGATTGTACGTGGTACAGGTAGTGGTGGAGCAGGTAATCTTTATGGATTGAATTGTATGGGTGCTGCTGATGGGTCTTGGTATCCGGATATACGCAAATGGGACCTAACCATTTTATGCCAAGCTTCGGGAACTACGACATTTGATGCAATATACACGTATAGAAACACTCGTCTGAATCATAACAGATTCATTATTGTTCTTGAAGGTTCCAGTGGAACATCCTGTAGGGGGGTTTCTATTCATAGTGAAGGTGGGTATTCCACAGTAGTTTGGGGTAACTATTTTGATATAACCGGCGGGTTTTATGCAGAGCGTCTTATTTACCAATCGGGGGATTCAGCTCAGTTTGCACACAATGAGGTTGTGTTTCGTATGTCAAATGCTCTTTCAGGTGCTGGAACTTATGGCATATACCTGAATCCTGGAGCTGGGTCTGAAGCCAAAGTCAAAGCTAATTGGATTAAAGGAATACACTATAATACAGGTGCTCATGATGGTGGTACTTGGGGTGATGATTACTATTATCTCCGTGGTGATTACAATATTATACACACAATTGGTGATTTTGAAATAGATGCTACTGGTACTGGTAATGATGACCAATCCATGACACTTGCATAACTGATGAAAGGTTAACAGCATGAGTAACACCAAGCAAACAAATTCCAACAGGGATACTCAGGAGATTGTGCTTATTAACGGGAGAAGCAATGGAAATGGCAATGGTGGATTCAAGCTGTTGCAGTTTCTTCCTACAATCATATCCATGTTGGTGCTGACGGTATCAGTTACGTTATACGTTCGGTCGGCAAATGCAGCACAAGATACTAAAATAGCAGTGATTGAAAATACATGCACTGTTTTGAAAGAGCGGCAGGATGAGCAGAAGAAGGAATTGATGGACCAAATCTCAAGACTTGAGTCCAAGATTGAATCTTTGTCCGTTGAAATACAAACTAATACAAGGTCTACAGATAAGCTTACTTATCTGATTGAACGTTTGTCGGATTTGCTCGGGGTAAAACCAAAGAAGGAGTAGATAATGGCATTGCGAACTCTAGGTGATGTTATACGAGTTGATGGAGCTACTGTGTACGTTGATAGTCTTGGAAGTCCAAAAACACCATGCCAGGTCGTGATTGGTGGAGTTAACTACCAAGCTATGTCTCATCGTGAGTACATGAACAAGCTTGTGCTGAATGTAGTTGGTGATAGTCTAAGCTCAATTGGCTCTGGTGATACTGTGCAGGTCAATACTTTGATTGAAGTGGAAGCTGTTGCTGAATATTATGGAACGCTTATCAACGCAGCTGCACTGATTGCAATAGATAAGGACAGCAGACCCCATAAAATAAAAGCTGTGGTTAGTGGAGTCGGAGTATACCAGTATTTTGACGGCATATCTTCAGGTGATTTGCAGCCTGTTGATAGTGATGGTACTGGTGAAGATTATGGCAATGGGTGGTGGCTCCAGATTGTTAAATTCTAATAGGACAAAATAATGAGTGGGCAAACCAGAACCATCAAGGTTGAGGTAATCCGCAAGGGTGACAAGATACTCGACGTGCGGTCGAAGGCGTTGTTGGAGCGTATGCCGTGGGCTTCAG
>QNCD01000106.1 GCA_003644385.1 Candidatus Omnitrophota bacterium | reverse complement strand
GTATGGAAGGGGAAATATTTTTCAAATTGGAATGTATTTTCCATTAACAGAAAAAAGCTGAAAAAAGAATTGGAAATAATACATAAAAGAAAAATAATAAGATATTTTTTATATAAACCCTGGATTTAGGAGGGAACAATGGCGTGGGTAACTAAAGTAGACATAAATAACGATGGATATACGGCTGTTTCATCTCAAGTAGAACAAAATATAGATAATATAATCAATACAATAAATGGCAATCTCGATGAAACAAATATTTCTACTTCTTCTCTTGTCTGCGTTGCAGATAGAGATATGACTATTACTGGCTCATGGACTTTCTCTACTAATCCGACATTTAATAACAATGCTATTCCTGACAGTGCTCTTTCAAATAATGTTGCCCTTAAAGACCAAGCTAATACCTTTTCTGCTTTACAAACGTTTTCAGCTGGAATAGATTTACAAAATAGTAAAGCACAAAATTTTGCTATTGAAGAAGTTAGTTCACTTCCTACACCCACCCCAGATATGAAGGGCAGAATCGTGGAAATGGGAGATAATGCTTATCTTTGCACAGGTTCAGCATGGAAAAATATGACCTATACTGGAACTTATATCGGCGGTGCAGTATTTAGATATGAAGGAGAAAGAATAATAGATGACCAGAATAGTCGTTCAATCTTGATTAAAAAAGATAGCTCACATATTGTTGCTACTTTATTTATAAAAGGCGATAAATTTCCTACTTATATGTATTTATTTGAAGAACATAAACACCCAATTGATAGTTCAAAGAATGCTACTATTACTTTAACAGTATCAGACCCTGGACATTTCCATACCACTGTTCTTGGCTCTCATACTCACTCTGGCTCTTTTGCTACTTCTAATCATACTCATCAAGTATATGGTGCTACGCAAGATGCGGGTTCACATAAACATACTTATTCTGGGACAACAAGTGATGTATATATTGATGAAGCTACAACTGGCGGAATATCGCTAAGTCACCATCATGATTATTCGGGTGAAACCAGCACTGCTGAAAATCATCAGCATGTCGTAAATATAACATCAAGTTCTCCATCTGCTTATGCCTCGGTCGGAAGCACAGATTTAGGTTCAAAAGATACAGATTCTAAAACTACTGGAATAAGCATTAGCGGTTCAATTGGCGGCAGCACAGAATCGCAAGGAATTAATTCTGGAGCCACAGTAGCTTTAAAAACTTATATAGATTCAATGCAAATTCAAATTAATGGAATTGACATAACTCAATGGATTTTAAATGCTACTAACTGGACACAAATTGGAGATGGGACAAATACTCATGCTTTTATAACTACTGGTGGAGAGCTGGAAATATACAGAAAGGTTTCTAATGAACTAATAGGGACTGGAGATGGAACCACTACAACATTTAACTATACGGCAAGTTATTTACCAATTAAGAAAAACTCCATATCAATAATTTATACCATCGGAGGAATTACTTATACTGCAACCGATGATGGAGCAGGAACAATTTCAGGAACGAATTGCTCTGGAACAGTTAATTATGATACCGGAGCTATTTCTCTCACATTTACGACTGCACCTGATAATGGAACTAATATAGAAATGGATTATGAAAAAGGTTGGCTCAATGATGGGATGAATACAATTACATTTATAGAGCCAACCGCAAATAGCGGCGGAACAGTTTTATATCACATAGAATTATCATAAGGAGGTGAAAATGACTAAAAATGGAATGAAATTTGACAATAAAGAGGTTCAAATGCTTTCAGTTTTGGTAAACGAAAAAATTTGTCATCTTCAAGATATAATGGAAGAAAGATTTAAACAGATGCAAACAAGTTTAAATGTTTTACATGAGATTTTGCGTGAGCATATCAATGAAAGAAAAAAATGGCGATTAGCGACATGGACAGCTATATTAAGTTTCGTTTTAACTGCCGTTCTTTATGTGTTAAGATTTATATTGGGAGGATAGAATGGCCATAAAAATCAATCCTTATTTTCCGATTACGTCCGGAAAAAGAAAAAATATAGATGTTGATATTTCAATAGATAGTCCAATTTTACGAGCTATGCGACAAAAAACACAGAAAATAACAGAGCCTACAATAAGACCCCCAGTAAAATATATACCCGAAAAAATAGAAAGGCCTGTTTCAACACGTCCTGCACGTCCAATTGTTTCAACAACGCCAACAATTGAAAGACCTACTCCATCTCAATTTAATTTTGGTGCTAATTTGCCAGCACAAGAATCATCTGTCAATTTACCTCCACTCATGCCTCTTAATATGTTTCCAATGGCAGGATTGATTCCTTTTCTTAGTGCAATAGGTAGATTTATAGGAACTCCTTTTCAGCCAATTAATTACAGTTCTTTTGTGCCTGTTTACAGAGATTTTGATTATCTTATTAAAACCTTAATAGGAGGTATGTGATGGCAAAAAATACAGATTTTTGGACTGGTTTAGGGGCAACATTATTAAGTGGTGTAAGTGGATTACTTGGGTCTATGATACCTCAACCTGAAGTGCCACAAGTCGATATTTATACATCGCCATATATCAAATCATCTGATATTATGTTGTTTAATACTCTTGGCAGGTTACTTGGAGGGTATTTAAGTTCTGGTTGGGGAATGACTCCGGAAATGAGTAAGTGGTTTACTGATTTGTATAATTGGTTTCCGATTCGTTATCCTGGTTTAAGCAATTATCAAAGTGGTATAGGATTGAATCTTCCTTCAACTTTTTCTGCTTTAGGAATGGGTAAGAAAAGGAGGAGAACATAATGCCACGTAGGAGACCACCAATTGCAAGACCTCTTTATGGCCCATTTATACCAGATGATGCTACTATATATAAAGTAAATCCCATTAATATAACGCCAATTAATACGACAACTACAAATAGTAAAAACAAAAAAACTCCTACACCTGAACCCCCTCCTCTTCCTACTACTGGGAGCGGATGGTTTAGATTTAAAGGGATTTCTTATCCAGTATTTCCTGATTTACCAACATGGCAACCAGAATACAGCCCTCAATGGCAAAATTATATAAATGAAATGTATAATCGTATGAGGGCTTTTATGGAAAGCCCTGGAATGACTCCAGAAGAAGAACAGCTTTTGAGGGCTAAAGCAATTGAGAGAATACGCCAAAACGCTGCTATAGCTCAACAGCAAGCAATGCAAAGATTAGCTGAAATGGGGCTACTCGGCTCTCCAGCTGGTGCTAAATTGCTTCAGAATATAGCAAGAGAAACAGTAAGACAAGAGGCAGAATTCCAGAGAGATTTAACGCTCGAACAGTTACGTAGAGCATTTCAGGAGAGAGCTACCGCAATGGGTCTGGGTCAGAAATGGGCAGGACTTGGAACTCAAATAGAACAAATGAAAAATCAGCTTTCTCTTGCTGCTGCGGAATATTTAAGAAGGAATCTACTTGCTGAGCATCAGGCTGCTGCTGGTGCTGCCGCTCTTGCCATGAGAAGGCAGGCTTTGGAAGAACAGATTAATAAGGCGAGACGTATGGAGCTTTTTAGTCTACTAAAAATGCTTTCTGGTTATATGAGCGGACAGCAGCGTATGCAGGTTGCAGAACAGCAATTACTCAATCAGCAGTATGCAATGCAGATGCAGCAATATATGCAGCAGCAGCAAAGTATAGGTAATCTTTTTAGCAATTTGGGTAGTTTATTACTCGTATTTGGAGGGCTGTAAATGAATTGGTTCGGGGCTTTCAATGCGATAGCCTCTTTCCTTGCTCCCTTCGGACAGCTCGCAAAGCAAAAACTTATGATGGATTTGCAGACAAAATATTATCTTGAAAGATTACAGCAGAGATTGGCTCTGGAGCAGCAAATACAGCAAGCGAAAGAACAGGAAATGTTTAAATCTGTTGCTCCTGTATTAAGAGATATTCTACCTCCTGCTGCCGAAATGCCAATAGATATAGGTGGATTAACAGCTGGCATTGGTGCTCCTCTTACTTTACCTCAGCAAATATCCACTGCTGACTTGTTAGCTCAATCTCGCTATCCTCTTTCTGCGTTAAATATGTATCTTGAGGCAATGAGAGAACGTCAAAGGATGGAATATTATAATCTCCTTGCAGAAGCAAGAAAGCAATTAATGGAAAAACGTTCGATGGATGTAGAACGTGCTAAAATGCAAACTTTAGAAGAACAAGCTGATGCTTTAATTGCTGACTGGATTAAAAGTCAGCCCGGTATAACTTTAGATAAACTCGTTGCTCTTGCTGATACTATAGAAGACAATACTTTAAAGTCAGCTGTTAAAAGAAGAATAGGAGAGCGGGCATTACGTATTTTGGAATCAATAGAAAAAACTAAAGCCAGGCAAAAACTTAAGCCTACGAAAACAACCATTACTGCCAAAAAAGAAGAGGAAAAGCTATTGAGAAAGATAGGGTCTATTAATGACAGGCTGTTAAGAGAATATCAAAAAGATATTGCAAATATTAGTAAACTCACAAAATCTTTCGAGAACTTGGATATAAACCCTAAAACATTTGCTCGTGGAATAGAGACCAATCTTAAAAATGCCATTATAAGATGGATAGCGATGAGG
>QNCD01000105.1 GCA_003644385.1 Candidatus Omnitrophota bacterium | reverse complement strand
GCCTTCTTTCCAGCCGTTTTCTACAATATAGCTTTTAATTTCCTGCGTAGACGAAGTCTTTGTGCCGACAAAAGCTATTTTTTCCAAATTCGGCATAGATTGGAACATTTTTTTGACCTGCTCCGACTGGCTTCCTATTAAAGTAATTACAGCTCTGTGTTTATAATTGCCCATCCAAAAGGCCACCTCCCAAAAGCCAAATTAACGGTTTTACTTTCCTTACCGCCGTTCTTGCGGCGAAAAGCCCCTACTGTAGCAAAATTAACCCCGCAAAACCTGCCTAATCTTATTAAGTACTCTCCCCGGCTCATATTATCCGAACGACCGGCCAGCATCATATAAAACTCTATTAATTCTTTCATTTCTGTATTATTCCTGCCAAGAGTTTCAATCCTGTTTAACTCCTGTTTCAATTTTCCCTTATAAACATTGCTGACTGTCGTCAATATATCCTTCAAACTAAAACTTTCTCTGACATTTTGTTTATAACGCCTATCGTCCAAAATTATCCGGGAAGGAGACGAGATTATCTTTTTACCGCCAGCGGTAAATTTTGTAGCCTCAACTACCATGGAAACATTTCTTTTGTTTGCCCTTACGCTTAAATTCGCCGATTCATAAACAGCCATATTTTCCCCATCCAGACGAATATCCTGAACTCTTAAATAATTAAATACCGTCCTATGGAAAAGTGGCGATATCCTGCCGTTTCTTTCCTTTACAGCATCTATAACACAATACTCCAGCAAAGCAGAAAGCACTTTCCCATTCCTACTCTTGCATTTTCCCCAGCATTCAGAGACTTTATCCCCTTCAGCAACATCCTCCAAAAGTGCAGTCCTAACCGCCCCTTTTACTGAGCTGCCGGGGACATAAAAATTATTGCTGCGGACAAAAGGATGTATTTCCATTTGATTATGTACATCTGCAAGCTTCTCTTTATACCATTTTTCTATACTATTATTGGCGGAGATTTTATATTCCGTAAATTTGTCAAGAACTCCCCGGGTTTTCATCTCCCGGCCAATTTCATATATTCTTTTTCTAACAGACACCAAATCCATTCCTCTTACATTTATTTTTCCTCCCCACTCAGGGTCAGAAAACAATTTATCCAGTGATATTTTGTAAAAAGTGTTATCAATTACTATATACCCATCCGGATAAATAACATCTCCGACAGCTATATGCATAGGGCTAAGAAATTCCAATTGAAAATCAATCTTTTCCATATCACTCTCCTGTATTTACCCAATAAGGAACTCCTATACCATAATGGACAATATCCTTATCAATATGCACGCCTCTTATTAAATCTCCGTAAAAATCCTTCTTGCCTTTTACCGCGATAACCGACCCCTCTCTTAACAACACAACCGACCGCTTAAAATACGGAAACCTACCGGCATAACTTCCGCCAAGCCGTCCTATTTTTGTCTTGAGCTTATAAAAACTTCTGCTCAAATCAAACTCTTTATCGCAAACCGCACAATGAGACAACAAAACCACAGCGTCAGAAGAATTTCTATCGCCAAAAAAACCGGGATTTAACTCCTTTATGCCATTACCCCTGTCAAACAATATATGCCCTTTGCCCGCATTGCTGTCCGCCCCATACCCAAAAGCAGAAACCAAACTAAGCAAATCCGCCAGCAAGTTTTTCTCATACTCCCAGTTTATAAAAGCAGTAAAAGAATACCCCTTGATAAGAAATTTTTCCTCTCTGGCAAAAAAGCCGCCTTTTTCCAGGACCGTCCCGTTTAAACGATTAATTGTATTATGAAAATTTTTTACCGCCCGGAAAAACCCGGATCTCTCTTTTTCAACATAATCCTTCAGTTTGCTTAAATAAACCCTAATACTGAAATCCCCAGCTATGGCTTTAAGCAAAGACATTGGAATATACGGGATTTTTTTTAGTTTCTTGTAATCCGTACTATCATCAGAATTGTCCAATGCAGAGATTTCTGTAACAGCCGGAATATTCAAAGCCGGGATAAAAATCCCGCCTGTGGAATCTTTCTCTATAAAAATAGACGAACAAAGCATATTCTTAGGGCTGGAAATTATGTCTTTTACCAAATCACCTCTGCCTGAATAAACAAGCCCCCAGATTAGATGCCCCCATAGAATATCAGCCGACAAATCAGAAATCACACCGGACTTAGGCTTAAAATTGATTTTGTACCACATATTTTTCTCCCCGAATTAAGAAGCCAAATAACTTTCCAACTCTTCCTCTTCTTCTCCAAATACTACATACCCTTCTTTATTATTGCTTACAAACGCTATTTTACCGTAGCCCCTTGAACCGCTTCCGCCCAAATAATCCCGTTGCAACAAGGCTAATGCTTTTAAAACAATCTTTTTCTTACCTTCCTCGTTATCTCCGGGGAAAATCCTCAATATGCATTCAAAATCAAACTCAACCCCCGGTATAACCCTCTCCAATGTTCTGGGGCTTCCGGCCTTGCCAGTTATCCTGTCTATATAATTTTCGGTTTTTGCCTCTAACAAATTATCCGTATCCTGCCCCTCAGATAAAAAAGCGTCCCTTACTATAAGCCGGGTAGGCCTTATATCTTCTCCCGCATTATACTTAGTAGAGCCAAACACAGAACAAACCGGACAATCAACCTCACCACAATTATGCGGAGAGCCATCCTTTTCAACCTTTCCTTCCGCCCATTCCAGCAAAAACCGCATCTTTCCCTTAATAGAACTTCCGGGAATATAAGGAAGCCTGTCCTTGGGATTTTTAATTACCATATTGTCCAAACCGCCGATACTTACATTGTCTTTTCCCGCGCTTATCTTAAGGCCTGTTTTAACTCTGATTTTTCCGGTTATTTTTACTATTTTTAAACTCTCAACCATAAAAAACCTCCTTATTGAGCTGTATTTTTAGGAAAAAAACCTACTACCGCCTCAAAAAACAAAGCAAATCTTTCAAAATCCTCTTTGGAATCTATTTTGTCAACAGCCTCTGAAATAAACTTCTGGAAAACAGAGTTTATAACCTTCCTGTTAAAATCATACTGAGCCTTAGGTTTTAACATATAAAATTCATTCCAAACAGAAGCATTACCACTATCGCTTTTAAGTTTATCCCTCAGCCTAACAATTACCTGATAATACTGCCTCACTTTTGACGGATTAGTTTCTTTTCCGAATATCTTTTCTCCTATATCCTTTGCTATTTTTTCAGCGTCTCTTGTTAATGCATCTTTTAAGCCTCCTCTGAGATCAACCTTTTTTCCAAACTTTCTCCCTCTTTCATTAATTTCAACATTTAAAACCAACTGTGAAGGCGATAAATTACCGACATTCATACTAACACCTCCTTGTTCTAATTAAACTTATATTTAAAACCATACCTAAATATTTTAAATTCCCGGCATCTACATCTGAGGCGAAATAACTCATAAGGGCATTATACACTTTTTCTAACTCCTCCAAATTACGGCCTTTTTTTCCTCTTAAATCCCTGTTTTGTATATATCTAAAATAGGAAACATACAAATAATTTTTCAGAGCCAGTTTTTCTTTTCCCTTTTCCTTTGTCCTTACCGCCATATTACGCAGATTAATAAACCGGTTTATACGCGAACGGGACAAAATCCCGCTTTTAACCGCCCCAACCAATAAATTTTCCAATCCGCTGTCATATTCCCCCCAGTTTATTAAAAACTTCTCATCTCCCAAGTAAAGGCATAATTTATCTTTGCCGGCTTGTTGTTTAGCGTAAAAAAGCGCATCATCAGCGCTCTTAACTGCCCATTTCAGAGGAGCCCTAGGTTTAAACAAGGCGAGCCCGGCAGAAAAACGTAATACCCCTCCGGTATAATCCCGAAACCATTTGCGCATATCAAAAGAAAGGTTTAACAAACTTCTCCAGGGGCCAATCAGTATAAAATCGTCCCCTCCCGAATATAATACGTAAGTCAGCTTATGCTTAATATCGCCAGACCTGCTTATTTTATAAGGAACAACTGATGAAAAGAAATAATCCAACTGGTAAGAAAATTGAAGCATTGCCGACATTGTATAATCAGGGCTTTTGGAAAACCGCTTCATCATCTTGCCTAAATCATCCACGTCGCCTTTTAAAACCCCTAATAAATCATCGCCATAAACGTCAATATTTCCGTTTTTATTTTCCGCAAATTCTTTGTCCCCCAAAGCTATACATTGAAAGGTCAACGAACTGCCTTGATTATTTTTCACCTCGCAGCCGGCATATGCGGGACACACATTTTTATTGCAGACTTTTTTCATATGTTCTTTAACATCTTTATCCCCTGCTGAAGGAACATAAGACGAAAGAGTCCTGCTGATAATTCCATTCATCTGAAACTCTCCCTCTTCTATATCTGAAATTCTATAAGAAACAATTTCTCCTTTTAGATAATCAGAATTATTCCTAAAAACAGCGGAAATGCCGTCTGACAATCGAAAAGAACTCCCGCTTGCCGATTCTCCTTTATAAAAAGAAAGAATTTTATACCTTTTAGCTAATTTTTCTCCGGCTTCCTCAGCCATACGGCAGAATTCGCAAAGCCCTCCAACTCCGGCAAATTCGCTGCCGCAGAATGCACAAAAAATACTAT
>QNCD01000104.1 GCA_003644385.1 Candidatus Omnitrophota bacterium | reverse complement strand
GTCAAGGACATCATAACCGGCAATAACCCTCTTTTGTATGGTAGTCAATTCCAGATTAGCAAAATCTTCAAAAAAACTCCTGTCATTTTTAAGGCTATCTATAAAGGAACGGATTAAGTTTAGTTCCTGTCTTTGCAAGGAAACCGCAGAACCTTGGAGCAGAAAACTTTTCTTATTCAAAATGAGTTCGTTAAACCAAACGCCCTCCGGTAGATACTGGCTTAATTTATTCAATTTTTGCGACCAGGCAATTCTCTTCCTGGTAAGCTCCTGGACTAATTTTGTGTCAGCGATCAATGACTCATATTCCTTGCTAAAACTTTCAAACTGTTGCCTCTGTGGCGCAAATTCACTCCAGCGCCTATTTAAACATCCCAGCTGGGCTTGTTTTATACTGTTGGTAAAAAATAAAAGAATGTGTATGATTAATAAAATTGCGAAAGCTAAAGGAATCAAATAGAGGAATTTTGTCGGGTCGCTGCCCGAAATAGCGACGACTTTTGATTTTGCTTTTGGCTTTAATTCATCAGGTAAGAGATTTATTTCTATCATATATTCTTTAGAATATTCTATGCTTCATACTGCCTACTAATAAGAGTGTAAAGCCAAGCCAACAGCAACTGCTAACTGACTGGCACAGGCCCTAACTTGCTGAGCATCCAAATCAGCGGCAATGGTTATTTTTTTAAAAGGATCCCAGTAATCTACTTCGATTCCTAATAAATTGGCTAAACCTTCCTTAATCGCCAGCAGAAGGCTTCCACCCCCACTAAGAAAAATTTTTCCAACAGAAGCCGCCTGCTGGCTTTCGTAATAATCAAAAGAAGTCCTTATTTCACTTGCCAGGCGCGCTACTACCGAATCTGCTGCCTGGGAGATCTTTTCCTCCTGCTCTTTATTGGGTTTTAGTTTTAAACTTTCCACTGACTTGACGTCGATTCCAAAAGCATCGGCGATTTTCTGGGTAAAACTGCTTCCGGCAATATGTATATCGCGGCTTAAGCAGGGTAAACCGTTTTCTATTATATTTAAATTACTTAACGAACCTCCGATATTAAGTAAGCCAACGGTTTTATCTTTTAATTCAGAATCCTGTCCGTAATTAAAACAAAAGGAGTTAGTTAGCGCCGTTGAATCGATTTCTGCTACGGCAGTCTTAATTCCGGCACCCTCCAGAATCTTCCTTCTCTGGCTCATAAAATCTTTTTTTACCGCAGCCAGCAAAACAAGCATTTTATTATCGGGTAAATTTTCTTTGAGGATGTAACTGTCGAAATTTACTTCTTCAATCGAAAAAGGAATATATTTTTGTGCCTCGAATTTTAAAGATTTTTTTAAATCTTCGGGCGACATTTTCGGAAAATTCACGTACCTGATTACCGTAGAGATACCAGAAAAGGAAATGTTTGCGCTATCTAAGTTCTCGGAATCTTTTAATTTCTTGAGGACTGCAATTACATCAAATTCTGACGGGGCAATTTTATAATCACAAAGCTCGGCGCCATCTTTACTTAATTTTAATTTCACTACCTTTATGGTAAATGAGCCGATATCTAAACCGAAGGCGAATTTATCCTTGATAAACTTCTTTTTTAAAGCTGAAATCAATGGTATTTCCATAATTTAATTTTATTCTTCTTCCCACCACCAGGGACGGGACGAGACAGGCCTGGACTCATACCAGGCAACAATAGATTTGCTTAAATTCTCTATGTGTTCAAAAGCACCTTCAATCATTTCCTGTTCACGAATAATACTAGCTGCGCCCCCCAATTTAGTATCAATTTCAGGATCACTTTCCACAAGAACTGAGCCACTTATATCTTCGGTCCCGAGAAAACTTGCTTTCCCGGTTATATAAACTATCCCACACAAATCCAAACTACCGTTGATTGTTGCATCTCCTTCTACGATTAAAATACTTTTGTTGGGCGAATTAGTAACGTTCCCGTTTATCATTAATTTCTCTCCAGGCTCAACTTCAACAAAAACTATTCCGGCATCGAGCGGTGGTTCCTTTTTATTAGGAAAATTTGCCGTATTGTATATTGCGTCTGCGAACTCCTTTAATTCTTCTCTGGAATATCCAAAAATATTTGTAAAATTGACGTCAACACCTGTTGTCCAGCAAGGATCACACCCTGAGCAACCGCAGGTATCTCCGTAAATCGTCCAGGCAGTGCCGTTAAAATTTATATTATTACTGCTAGTTTGAAGCGCATTGGGTAATTTTCCAGGATCGCCTTTTGCCCTTCTGACAAAAGCCTTTATTGTTTTAGTAATCGGCCCGGCGGGCAAAGCAACTGAACCGGTTGAAGCCACTGACCAGAGATCAGTTCCCGCATCCGAAATCTCAACAAAGTACGCATAATCATCACCGCCTAAGTTTTCGTTTATATCAGAAAGGTTGGTAGGTATGTTCTCTATAGCTCGCGCAATCCCTGCCTCGGCTAACCATAAAGCGCGCATATTGGCCAAATACCTTTCTGTTAATCTGTTATCATTTAGAGCCCTAAAATAAACAGAGGAAGAAAGGATAGCTAAAGCCACTACCACTAAAAGGCCCAAGATTAAAGCTGATGCGCGTTTATTCATTTCTTACCTTAATTAACCCCTGCGAAGTAACGGTAAAAGTATTCCCCCGAATTTCTCTATCGCTGATTAACTGAACAATTAATACACCTACATCCTGATTCATAAATTCCGCGCTACTCAATACTGTCCAATCCCCAGAAGAATCTTTTGTGTAAAAAGGGGCTTCAAGTATGTTAGAAAATTCTCTTTCTGATAAAAGATCTTTTGTGGCCGAAGTCGAATCAGGGCTCCAGACCTGCCGCGTAAGCTTATCTGTAATACTATCGTAATCCCATTTAAAAGTATAGGTGGAATGAATGGTTTTAGATCCATCATAACCTATTACCGGATTAAATTCTAAATAACTATCGCTGAACCCATAGCTGTTGATATTACTAACAAGTCCTGAACGCAGATCCTGCATAATCGCAGCCATTACCTCTCTTTGATTCGAATAAAGATCAACCCAGGCAGAACTTTTATATTCAACAGTATGTCCTATATTTAAAACAACGAATAAGCCCGCAAAGACTACTGACAACAGCGATGCGGCAACAAGTAATTCCACTAAGGTAAACCCGTCTTTAAAGCGCGCTCTTCTGCCTGGCGAACTTTGATGATAATTCATAAGTTTTTCGTCCTTTTAATCCCCTCCAGCTAACCGTCACAGTCACAGTGGTTACATGAGAACCATAATCAGCGTCAAAAGTTATATTTTCATCAGTTAATCTACCGAATTGACCAAAATCAGCGTGATAATCATCTATATTAAAATTAATTATATAATCGTCTATACTGTCATAAGCACAGGCTTTGATTTCCTCCAAAAACAGCTGAGCATGATTCGCCGCAATGAGCCTTTGCTTATTCAGCTCGTTCAAATTCCAGCTGTATATAAATAAGGTAATCAGTCCTGTTGAAATTATTACTAAAATACCAGCGGCCACCATTAGCTCCAATAACGTAAACCCCTGGTAAAGATTCCTTTTCATTCTACTCCTTTTTCGAGCAGGCCTCGGAAACAAATATCCCTCCTGTAGTAATGGTGTAAATGGTTTTGCCGGTCAGGTTACACCTAATCGGCAGAGCAGTACAATTGTAACCTGATTGCTCAACTCTCGAGCAACTGTAATTATAACCTCTGACAGGCGAATGTGCAATATAATTTTTATCTAAGTATGGGGGGTCTTCTTCGACTAACTGCGAGAAATCTGTAGGAAAAGCGCCAAGGTGATCCTTAGCATAGTTTTCAAAAGCAGTAGAAATCAGCTTCAAGGTTGCTGCGGCATTCGATTCATTATAGGAAATACTGAATTTTATTATATGCACAATTGCAAACCTCAATAAAAGGGCTGCGCTTGCGACTACAACCATTATAGTGACAAAGCTTCTTGCTTTTTTTTCTGCGTAAGAGTACATTTAAGATATTATGAATTTTGGTAACTCTATGTTTATCTTTGGGTTGTAAATTTTAATTATGATAGCATAAAAGATTATTTTTAGCAAGGATAAATTATAAAAAACCCCGCACTTAATAAAAATTAAGCGCGGGGCAAAAACAAAAATCAAAGAAGCAAACTACTGCGATACAGCAGCCATATCATTACATTCGCTAACGGTCGTCGCCTCAGTAATGTTGCCAGTACGCACTACCCCATCTGCAGTAATACAGAATTTGCGGCTGCCGGTTACGTTATCAGTAACAGGTAAAGCATGAGCAACAAAGGTACCAGTCTCAAGATCAACATCGTAGGTATAACCATTCTTTGTGCCAGCCCCCAAGACATCATCAATATATTCCGGAGTTGCACCGCTCATGTTCGCTAAACTTCCATAAGCTCCATTTGCAGAAAAGTAAGTAATCTCTGCGGTAGCAATTGTTTTCAAAGCTGCCTGCGCTGCTGTCTCATTAGCCTGTAACCTTGCCCTGAGTAGGTTCGGTATAGCAATAGCAGCTAACAAGGCAATGATTGCTACTACAATCATGATTTCAACGAGCGTAAAACCTCTTTTCATCTAAGCCATCCTCCTTTCTAAGGTAAGATTGACTGT
>QNCD01000103.1 GCA_003644385.1 Candidatus Omnitrophota bacterium | reverse complement strand
GTTATAGGCAAAATAGCTAATAATAAAACAAGACTACCAATCATAATAGCCATTTGCCCAAGCATAATTAAAATACTACCTATAAATTTACCGATGCTACCAAGTACGTCATCCGTCCCTCGAACCATGCTAATAATTAAGTTTGTAAATGCATTAGCTAGTTGATTCACAAAAGAAATAAGTAAATCAAATTTGTTGTTCGCAATAAAATCCTTCAACCCTATCCAAAGACTCTTTAAACTAAAATTAAAACCTAAAATCTTCTCCCCACCTTCATCAAAAACAACAAACATTTCAATAAGTTTAATCTTAAGATTATTCAACATCGAAACAAAATAATCATTTAGATTTCTATCAAATAACTGCACTAAAGCTCTTTTATAAGCATCAATAGCTTGAATATTCTCTTCTAATTTAGCTTTTTGCTTAGCTAACTGCTCTTCGAGTTTTTTCATATCTTCGACATTGCCCATAAAACTAGCAATGGAGTAAGCAGTAGTTAGTCTGTCAACCAATCTTGCTCCAATCTCAATATTCTTTCTTAAAGTTGCGGCGTGCATTGCCATATCGATGAAAACTTGGTCGAATCCAATATCACTCAAAACTCCTTCTTGAGCCATTCTCAATTTCTTAAGCAAAATATTTGTGACTTTAGTCTCTGCATTAAACATCTTTAAAAAATGCTTAGACTCAGCTAAAATCTCATCAAACTTAATAATATCATCACTAACATCAGAAATAGCTCTCCCTAAATCTTCAGTATTAGAAGTAAATTCTTTATACCATTTAGCAATTTCTAAGGCAGCTTTACCAAAAAATTCATCAAATAATCCCGCTCCAGAAATACCGAATTTATAATTTGCTAAGGCTTTTATACTTTTTGAAAAGGCGTCTATAAATTTTTGCGCGTTCTTTATTAAATTAGAACCTTCACCTTTTAGCTGTGATCCATAATAAACAAGAACTCTATATAAATCTTTATGTGCTTTTGCAATCTTCTCCTGAGTTTTTATATATTTATTTTCTACATCAACAAAAAAGCGATGATAATTATCTTTTAAAACTAAAATTTCAGCCTTTAATGCTGTATTAAGTGCTTGTGCTTCTTTAATAGTAAGCCTACCAAATTTAGCAGAGATACTAGTAAAAGCGTCAATAATTAAATATATTACATTAGTAAGCGCAGTGACAATAATATCTATAACACGTAAAATACCAATTTTAATATCATCAAGAAAGCCAAAGAACAGAGTTTTTAATACTGGATATACTTGCGTTATAGAACTAAGGGTTTTAGCTATAAGTGAAACTAACTGCACAAAAATACTAATTAAATAGCCAACTACATCAACAAAAGGCATTAACGCAGCTTTAATTTCAGCGACCCAAACAAGCACATTAGAAATAGTTCTTCCGACTTTAACAATAACCCAATCCAAACCCTCTAAAACACTTGTTACCTCAAATCTAAAATCTCTTCCAAGAAAAATTCTTGTAAACACTCGAATTAAAGATTCAACTGCGGCACCAATTTTAAAAGCAATAAGAGCTACATGCGCTGCATTCTTTCTTAATGCTTCTTCAATACCAAGCAAGAAATCTTTCACATCATTTAAAGATTTTGAGAATGCTTGAATCGAAAGTTCTGTGAATATACTTTGAAAAGTTGCTTTTATACCATCCCAAGTTCTTGCTAAAGATTCAGATGCTTGTTCAAAACCCCTTAATTTCTCTCTGAAAGCTGCAACAGCATCTCTTGATTCTTTAAGAGGCTCTAAGAAGTCTTTAACCGCTTTTGTATTTCCAAAAATCAATTTGCCTACAAGACTTGTATTTCTTAATATTCCACTAAAAATTCCACGAATTTCTTCTGAAATTTGCCTTGTTCTATCTTGACCAACTGTGACTGATGCGATTGCGTTTGAAAGTAAAATAGCTAAATCTACCATTTCTCTCTCAGTTTTAACATATTGTCTAGCACCAGTCCCTAGTAAAACTTGGTATGCAAGCGCAATTTCATCAATACTAGCAACAGTCTCTTTATTCCTCTTTATAATCTCAATCATAACAGATTGCGCAACTTTACCTGCTATCTCAAAATTCTCCCCTACATCTTTACTGTAGTTTGCAGTTGTTGCAAGGATTGCTTGCATACTAACAACGCGCATCTCAAACTCAGAAACCGCTTTTGCAGCTTCGATCAATGTATAACGCAATGCTTGCATTCCTGCCTCAAGAGGTACAATAGTAGTATTCCAAATAGCTAATACACCGACCATCGAAACTGATGCTTTCATCAAAGTTCCAGCTATTGCTTTAGCACTATACACTGAAGAGCGAGCAAATCTTTTATGTGCACGAGTTAATCTATCAATTCTTCTTCTATAAGAATCAGCTCTACGCTCAGAAGCCTTTAGAGATCTATCCATTCTTCTAAGACCTCTAACAGCAGCTTCTTCTTTAATGATAATTTTTACTACTATTGCTCTATCACTTATTGGCATTTTACTTTCTTCTTATATTAGCTTTAGCTTTAGCTTTAATACTTGCACTTTGAGCATTTTGATCTCTTCTCATTTCATACGCTTTAAATGCTTCAAATTTCCCAATTTCATCTTTAAGAATAACTAAACCTACAATATCATTATAAGATAATTTATGAACCCACGGAATAATTCCTAAAGCCTCTTTAATGCTATAAAGCCAAATTATACGCTCTGCGAAAGGTAGTAATTCAAAACAGTTATAAAATTCACAAAACTCTTCGACTCTAGTCTTAACATTTTCTGATAAACTTATGTTTGCAGTTGCTTCATTTGGATTAAAATCAGCATAAATTTCATCAGAAGTTCCATAAGGTGAGCGATCTTCCGGGGAGCTATCCCATACAATCCCCCGGAAGATCGCTCTCAGTTTTTTTCTAACTCAGTTTGTTCACCTTCAAGAATGTCTAAGAAATCTGAAGTAAATTGGTCGCAATGAAGTAAAACTTTTGGATCATTTGCGAAATATTTTTGCTTCCATTGAGGATCCAAATTTCCTTTCTCATCCTTCGGTAAATCGTCATATCCTTCTACACTGACGCAACAACGATTCCAAAGCCAAATTTTAGCTGTAGAAACTTTGTGTGTAAGTTTTTTACCACGCATATGAAGAGCTTTCTGTTCGTATTCATCTCGCTCTTCGGCAGTAGGTAATCTAAAGGTGTGAAAAACTGTAATGTATTCAATGTGGCCTTCATTACTAGCACAAGGAAATTTACGTCCAATTTTAAATTGATCAACTCCACGACTTTTAGTAAATCCCATTTTTCGTATCTCCTTTTTTAATTAAGATTTAAGATTTAAGATTAAGTAGACTTCAAATACTCAGCAACACCATTCATAACAATCAACTTCACTGGAGAGCTTTCGGTAGAATCATAAAAAGCGTCAAACTGCAATTCAAGCGTATCTCGCATCCCATCAAACCCCGGGGTAATATTGCCTAACTCACATTTAGGCAATTCAATTTGAATACTACGTGTTGCAGATTTTTCAACATACGCCTTAACCATCAACGTAGCTCCATCAATCAAATAATCCCACTGCGCATCGCCTTGATGACCCTGAACAGTTACATTAAACGTTATTTGTCTTTCACCAAATCTTAACTCACTTAAATAAACCCCAGCAGCACCAATATTAGACCTTGCATCTCCACGATCAAGGTTATTATTGATTGAGAAGTTTAACCCTCTAAAAATGCTACTATAATTAGTATAAGTTCCTCCATAAGGTCCTATACTAAAAGTTGTATTTGCACCAGTTACAAAATCAGATGAAGTAAATGATGTCGGAAAAGTATAAGAACTTGCATCTACTTGTTCACCATCAGTATACAAAGTACCTGTTACAGGTAGCCAACCTTGAGAATCAATGTTAATAGTTAATTCATTGATCATAACACCATTAAATTGTAGATAACTTGCTGTATCCCCCAAGAATCCAGTAATTACGCTTGTGCTTGGAAGAGCATCTTTACCGCTTGCGCAAGCATCTTGCATAGTGATTGTATGCTCAAAATCACTTGATCCTGAAGTAGAAACTTCGCCACAAGCAAAAGCAAGAAGCAATCCCATAACTTCAAGGCTTGATGGAAAATTGAACGGGATTTCTGCATCTTGCGCTACAAGAATACGTTTTCCAGTATCTTCAGGCCATTCATGCCCTTTAAGGAAGGATGCATCATCTACAAATTCAAGTGTAGGATCTATTAAAGCAGGTTCTTGCAACTCAAACATTTGATCAATATAAGAAGCGGCGTCTAAACTATTACCATAAGAGGCTTCTTTATAGACCGACATTGCCATTCGATTACAAAATGGTCTAGTTCCCATAATTAAAATCTCCTTTAAAAGTTTTGTTGACGTTTATTAAGTAGTCAACGAAAGTAACAGCACTAAAAAAAAAAAATTGTTTTGACATTTTTTTTTTCTTCTTGTTCTTGTCTTTTAGATGCTTTTTTTTTTTTTTGTACTCCTTCTTCTTCTTTTTTTGTTTTAGTGCTGTTACTTCCGTTTACTACCTAATAAACATCAACAAAACTCTTAAAGGAGATTTTAATTATGGGAACTAGACCATTTTGTAATCGAATGGCAATGTCGGTCTATAAAGAAGCCTCTTATGG
>QNCD01000102.1 GCA_003644385.1 Candidatus Omnitrophota bacterium | reverse complement strand
CTCAATTCTTCAGATAAACTCTTAAGCATTTCTTTTACAGCCGGGCACCCTACACAGCCCGGAGACATAAACTCTTCTACATAAACCTCTGCCATAGTTAATACCTCCTTAATTTACTTTTTTACAATAGCTTCGGGAAGCTGGATCTCGCCTTTTCTCAATTCGCTATCCGCGCATGAAGCGGCCGCCTTTGCCTGAATGATCGAATCGGGAATATCTTTGGGCCCCTGTGCCGAACCACAAATATAAATACCCCTGATATTCGTCTCAACAGGCCTAAGTTTAGGATGAAGTTCCTTAAAAAAGCCATTTACATCCAGGTTTACGCCTAAAAGTTCTGCAAGCTGTTTTGTGCCTTGCGATGGTACTGTCGCGCAAGAAAGTACAACCAAATCTGCCTCTAAATTAATAAGCTCACCTACATCAGAATCCTCGACTTTCAAAATAAGATTCTTTGTTTTATTATTCTCGATAACCTCCGAAGGCCTGCCGTGAATGAAATTAATGCCGATTTCCCTTGTACGCCTGTAATATTCTTCAAACCCTTTGCCCGCGGTACGCATATCTATGTAGCAAATATAAACTTGAGCGTCAGGTAAAACCATTTCTTTTATTATCTGGGCGTGTTTTAAAGCATACATACAACAAACCGATGAACAATATCCATTCGCGTTTTCATCACGCGAGCCAACACACTGGATCATCGCTATACTGCGCGGTTCTTTTTTATCCGTGGGCCTTAAAAGCTTCCCCTTTGTAGGCCCGTCTATATCCAAAAGCCTTGCCAGCTGGAATTGAGTTATAACATTGCCATACCGCCTATATCCGTACTCTACTTTCTGATCAGGGTTATATTCATCAAAACCGGTGGCTACAATAATTGCGCCTACCTTTAACTCTATGGCCTTAGGTTCCTGTTTAAAATCTATCGCCTGAGCAGGGCAAACTTTTTCGCATAATCTGCAAATATCTTTCTGAAAAAAAAGACAATTTTGAGAGTCTATAACGGCTTTCCTAGGTATTGCCTGATCGTAAGGTATGTATATTGCCTTGCGCTCACCGATGCCTCTCGAATATTCATCGTCGATTACTGTTGTAGGACATTTTTCGGTGCATAATCCACAGCCGGTACATTTTTTTTCATCAACGTATTTAGGTTTTTGATTAACTACAACGCTGAAATTACCTATATGCCCTTCGACATTAGCTATTTCCGAATTGGTTAATAAATTTATGTCCGGATGGATATTGGCATACGCGGTCTTAGGCGCCAATATACAAGGAGCGCAATCATTTGTGGGAAAAACCTTGTAAAGCAATGCCATCTTGCCACCAATAGTAGGCAACCTCTCTATAAGGTGTACCTTATAACCTTTGTCCGCTAAATCTAAAGAGGCTTCCAACCCCGCTACGCCCCCTCCAATTACAAGAACAGACTGATTAACTTCAACACTCACTTTGGGAACTATCCGTTTCAAACGCATCCTTTTCGTGGCTTGCTCTATAAGCCTTTGTGAATTAATCAAAGCCTGTTTTTCGTCAACTTTATTCGGACTGCCGAACATAGTCCATTTCCTGATATCAATTAAATCTACAAAAGCCGGGTCTATTCCCACCTTTTTCCCGCAATGCTGGAAAGTCAAAAGATGTAAGCTGCGATCACAGGCAACAACTACAATTCTGTTCAAATCATTATCTTTTATGGCATCCTGAATAGCGATTTGTCCTTCTTCAGAGCATGAGAATTTATTGTCCGCGACAAAAACAACCCCTTCAAGCTTTCTTGATGTTTCCAGCAAAGCCTTTATATCCACACCTCCGGCGATGTTCTTACCACAGCGGCAGATAAAAATGCCTATTCGTTTTTCTTTTCTATCCTGTAACATTGTCATACACTTTTTCTTTCAAATATATCATTAATCGCGATAGCCGCTTGAGCCGCGGCGGTTATCGTCTTTTTTATCGGGCGATCGGTTATATCTCCGACAGCGTACACACCTTCAATATTCGTCAGCCCCTTCTCATCAACAATAATATATTTCTTTTCGCTTATTCGTATTCCGGCTTTTTCAGCTAGCTGGCTATTGGGCGTTTCTTCCAATTGTAAAAACACACCGTCGGTTTCTATCTCTTTTGTTTCGCCTGTTTTCTTATCAGCTAAAATCACGCTTTTTACCTTTACATCTCCTTTGATCTCTTTGGTTTCTACATTAACCAAAACCTCTACATCCCGCTTTTTAAGCCTTTCTATAAGAATCCTTTCTGCTTCCGCTCTTGGCCTTAAACAAGCTAAAATCAACGACGAGGCAAATTCAGCCAAATATAACGCAACTTCTGCCGCAGGAGTACCTTCACCTATCACAGCTACCTTTCTATTCTTAAAAAAGGCGCTGTCGCAAACCGCGCAATAGCTGACTCCTTTGCCGCGGAATTCGTTTGCGCCCGGTACGTCAAGCGCTTTCGGCTGCCGTCCTGAGGCAATAATTACATAATCAGCGGTATATTTAGATTTATCTGTTTCAACCATTTTTTCTTTCTTTTCAAGAACCAGATTATTGACTTTTTCAAACTGCCGTATTTCAACTCCCGGTTTTTTACACTGCTCAACCATCTTCTCGACTAAATTCCTGCCGCTAATCCCTGCTTGCAAGCCCGGATAATCTTCTAATAAAGGAATCTCCGCGGCCAGCCCTCCCGGGATGTTTTCCTCAAAGATTAACGTCCTTAACCCATAATATCCGGCGTATATGCCAGCGCTAAGCCCTGCCGGTCCTGCTCCTATTATAATTACATCTGTTTGTTCCATGTTTCTATAATTCCAGCTTTAGTTAAATATATGACTTTGGTTTTTTGTATTCTTCCAATATCTTAAGACCTTCCAATGCTTCTATAGTAAACTTCACTTTTCTCTTCATGCCATTTTCAGGGACAAACTGTGATAAGAAATTGCCAAATTCCTCACTCTCCCCTTCACATCCCACATGATTGTATTGTTCATTTCCCACGATCTCTAACCTGTTAAATAACCATCCTTCAAATGTTTGCTTCATTTTTTCTCTTTTCATTTTAAAATCTCTATTAATTAACACTAAAAATAGCGAATTTTAATCAAAACGTGATAATCTTATCCGCCTCTTTCACCCATTCTGCTAATTCAGGCATTTTTGCTTCTTGGGTGCCATCAAAATAAGGCTTGCCCTTATGTATGCCGCATCTTACCTTGCATGTACCGCAAACCTTAACCGGCACGGACTTAGCAATCAAATCTTTAAGCATTTTACCTAGATCAAAAAAATCTTCCGGCGGTTTACAGGCATCTCTGGCCATGTCCACTGAATCATTCATCAAAAATATTTTTACTTGCATCTTTAAATCCAACATCTTTTCCGCCAACCGCAATCCATTCCAAGTCACGTCTGTTCCATCGTACGGGTTACGATTAAAGATAATCAACACTTCCATCCTTTTCCTCCTTAATTCAATTCTTCTTTACGCTAACCGATTCTTTTAACGTGTCTAAAATATTTTTTATTACCTGAGGATTTACTAAAAAATAACATTTCCTTTTACCTTCCTGATGCCAATCTACGATACCGCCGGTCTTTAAAACGGATAAATGCTGGGAAACATTCGGCTGATTCACATCCACCAGTTCTCTTATATCACTGACACACTTCTTTCCTTTTAATAATTCCGTAACTATTTCAACCCTGACAGGGTGAGAAAGAGCGTTAAAAAAATGCGAAAATTTCTTATTCTCTGCGGGATTCATTCATGCCTCCTTTATATTCAGATATTAGAATATGCTTATATCAAAGAGAAAAAAATATATCCTATTCTCACTATTGATTATTGTATAATTCGGCAAAAACCTTCTCAGCAGCCAACGCTATAGGTTCTCTACCGGGATCCGGAGACAGCTCCGGTTGACCGGCACATCTCAAAGTAGTCAGATCCAAAACTTTTAAACCGCATCTTATTGCCACGGCGATCACATCAATATGCTTCACCGGAGAATCAGCGTCGCTGATGATCTGCCCTCCTATTATTTTTTGGCTGTTTTTGTCAAATATCAGCTTCACCGCGTATGGCTTTCTCCCCCTCATCATAGAATGCTTACTAATAGATATTTCTTTCGCCGTGATTATTTCGATACCTTCCTTTTTGGCTTCCAATTCAGTAATGCCTGCTCCCGCTATGGATTTATCAAAAAATTTGGTGCAAAAAGAATTAATTAAAGGTGGGAATTTCATATCAAATCCTAATATATTCTTTGATATCAATCTACCGGCAATAACAGCGTTAGGC
Source organism: Candidatus Omnitrophota bacterium (assembly GCA_003644385.1). Classification (GTDB taxonomy): domain Bacteria; phylum Omnitrophota; class Gorgyraeia; order Gygaellales; family Profunditerraquicolaceae; genus B70-G16. The sequence goes on along the minus strand of QNCD01000102.1, from coordinate 379 downwards.
CGCAATTGGCCAAGCGCAGGCTTGCCTGTAATATGACTCTGGTACTCTATAATATCCCCACCGGCATATATATCCGCGTCTGAGGTTTGTAAATTCTGATTTACCTTCAGGCCGAGTTTGCCCAGTTCTAATCCAGCGTTATCGGCTAATTCAATATTGCAGCGCGCGCCCGCGGAAACGACAACCATATCCGTGTTTATCTTTTCGCCCAAAGCCAAGGTTACGCTTTCTATGCTACCCTTTCCATTAATTGCGGTTACTTTCTGATTCAGTTTTAGTTGTACTCCTTTTTGCTTTATATAATCTTGCACTTCTTCGGCCATGTCAGAATCCAAAACATTTGCCATAATATTTCCGAGCATTTCTACAAGCGTAACGT
>QNCD01000101.1 GCA_003644385.1 Candidatus Omnitrophota bacterium | reverse complement strand
GTTCAGGCAGGAGAGATATTTTATATTACAGTAACAGCAAAAGATACGTATAATAATATTGTAACTGATTATACCGGTATAGTTGGTTTTACTTCTTCAGATCCACAGGCAGTATTACCACCTGATACACAATTCCAATTATCAGATGCAGGGCAGAAAATATTTTCAATTACCTTAAAAACAAAAGGTATACAGGTTATAACAGCAACAGATACCATAAATTCATCAATAACAGGAACAAGTAATGGAATAAATGTTTTGGCAGGGACGATTTATACATTTTTAGTTGAAGCACCATATACTGCAAATTCAGGAGTTAGTTTTAATTTTGTAGTAACTGCAAAGGACCAATTTGGAAATACAATAGAAGATTATACAGGTGAAATTACTTTTTCATCAACTGATACACTTGCCCAACTCCCTGCTGATTATACTTTTATATTGGCTGATAATGGAAGCAGAATATTTGAAGCAACTTTATCTACGCAGGGGATACAGACTATAACAGTTACTGACAAAGGAAATACCTCTGTATCAGGAGTTAGTAATGATATAAATGTAATTGTTCCGCCAACATCTTATAACAGACCTTTGCTTTTGACTTCATATTTGACACAGCAGAACCATTATGAGTTTTGCTATATACAGATGACCGATGAAGACTTTACATTTGCAAATAATTATTATTTAGAATATGATGTATATATACCGGATATAAGTGCAAATTTTTATTGTTCCACAGAGTTTCAGGACGGCACATATCCGCCTCCCGGTGGTAATACTATGCGGGATTATGGCCAATCCACTCAAAATTACATCAGGGATCAGAATGCAATAAGAATTCATCCGTCAATGGATATTTCTCAATATGCAAAAGGACAGTGGTATCACAGAAAATTTGATGTGAGTATGCTTGCAACAACCGGATGGTATAGTAATGGATATTTATCTCAGGATACGGGAAATATTGGTTATAATGGAGCACCTTCAAATAATCCAGGAACATTTAATGCCTTATTTGATAATATTGTTTACACAGATTCAAGCGGTAATATAGTTTATTCAGTTTTTTCAAATGATACAACAATGAAAATCGGAAGCGGAGTTGTTATAAGGGATGAGGGAGATGGGGATCATACAACCACAGATGGTAACCCATCATGGGTTAGTTCGCCCGGTAATTATCCACTGGATAATTATGTGTGGGTTATAGATGGATGGAAAGTGTGGACATCTCCTTCATCGGGCATTGTTGCTGATGGTATATCAACAGCAACAGTAACTGCATATGTATGGACCCCTGATTCTGGCTCAAATACAAAAGTATATGGAGCTCTTATAGATTTTAAATCAGATAGGGAACAGGATATAATAGAGCCTGTAACTGTTAGTTTGAATTCCTATGCTATTACTGACTGGAATGGAAATGCCTATGCAAGGATAAAATCCACAAAGGCAGGTCCTGCAAATATTACTGTTTATTTTGGACACTGGAGCAAAATTGTAACTGTAAATTTTATAGCAGGGTCAGCTGCAAGAGTAAATATAGAACCAGATTATTTATCATTGCAAACAGGTGTGGAGGGAACTTTAACAATAAGAATAGAAGATCAGTATGGGAATTTTGTTTCTGATTCAAGAGGAATAACAGTAACATCTAATTCTTCTACCATGTTGATGTCAAAAGATAACGGTATAACATGGTCATCTCAACTTACATTTGATGGTATAAATGAAAAAAGTATTCTTATAAAAGATACTGTTGCAAATATAGTGCAGATTCAGGCAGAGGCACCTTCTTTACAAACAGGTTATGCAACTATTTACATAAATAATGCACCTGCAGCATATCTGGAAATTTCTCCTTTAACATCAACTGTAAAAGCCGGTGAACCATATATTTTAACAATTCAGGCAAAAGACCAGTCTGGAAATAATGCATCATCAAACGCATCAATTGTTATATCGTCTGCTTCTTCAAGTATGGAGTTTTCACTTGATAAATCAATATGGTATTCTACTTTAAATACCAATTTAAATAACGGGACTGCTTATGTTTATTACAGAGATATATATGTGGGAGAAAATATAACAATAACAGCAGATGCATCTGGTATGACAATCCCGGGAAAATCATATGCAACAATAATACCAAATGACCCTGCAATCTTAGATGGGTGGGCAGATAGATATTCTGTATCTGCTGGCGAGTCTGTTACCATAACAGCTAAAATAACAGATATTTATGGTAACCCAATAGAGAATAAATGGGTTTCATTTACTCCAATGGTGCAAAGTGGAAAGACTCAGGATGCTTATGTGACTCCGGGAGGAAATAGCACGAATTCAAATGGAGAAGTTACCACCATATTTACAGTAAGCACGGATACATCGGGAAGTATGAATTACTGTGTTATAAATTCAGAGGGGTTATTGGGAAAAACAATTACAATATCAGCAGGAGGGGTAGCAGATCATCTTGCATTTTTACCAAGTCCCATGTCTCTCGGTGCTGATAAAATAGGACTTTTGTTTGTAAATGTAAAAGATGGAAATGGATATAATACGCCTGCGCCCACAGGACATGAAAATATCCATATTTATGCAGATAACTCAAATGTTCTATTTTCAAATGATAATGGAAATACATGGCATTCATCAATAACAGTAACAGTGAATGCTTCAGGTGAGGCAACGGTTAATGTGAAATGCCATTATGAGGGGTCATATATGTTAACAGGAGAAGACATTGCAACATCTCCTTTATCTCCAGCATCAACGACATTGACTGTTACAACAGGATATTTTTTAAGAATATCACCATCAGTTGAGACATATGCAGACGCAGGTGCGGATATAACAATTACAGTTCAAATAATTGACCAGAATGGAAATACGATAAACATGCAGGGTGTTCCTGTTACATTTTCAACAAATAACGGTTCTTTATCAGTTTTACAAACAAATACAGATAATGATGGAAAAGCATTTACGGTTTTGACTCTATCAATAATATCAGATGTGGAACATATAGTAACTGCGGAAATGACAAATCCAGATGATACAACACAAACTGCAAAGATAATATCTCAGCCTGTTATATCCTTTGCAGTGACAGGCCCATCTGAAGTATACAGAGGTTATCCATTTGGTATAACAGTAAGAGCCAAAGATGCTTATGGTCAAACAATTGAAGATTATACAGGAACAGTTACATTTTCATCAACAGATTCATTAGCTCAACTGCCTTCTGATTATACATTTACATTGTCTGACCAGGGAATCAAAGTTTTTGAAGTAACCTTGAATACAAATGGGATACAAAAGGTATCAGTTACAGATACAGCAGATACAAATATAACGGGGGAGAGTAATAATATTTTAGTAAAGGATCCGCCCACTGCAACAGTAACAGAAACAGTAACACCAACCATAACACCGACTTTAACCCCTACGCCAACAATAACACAGACAGTCACGGAAACAAATACACAAACCGTAACGCCAACGGTTACAAATACCATAACCTCAAGTGTGACTCCAACCATAACAGAAACAATAACTGAAACAGCAACACCAACAATAACCCAGACAGTAACAGAAACAATAACACAAACAGCAACTCAAACAAATACTCCAACAGTGACTCAGACAGTAACAGAAACAATAACACAAACAGCAACTCAAACAAATACTCCAACAGTAACACAAACAGTAACTCAAACAATAACACAAACAGTAACAGAAACAATAACACAAACAGTAACCCAGACAAATACCCAAACGGCGACCTGGACAATAACACCATCAAAAACATCCACGGCAACTCAGACAATAACGCCAACAGTAACGCCGAGTGCCACTTTAACAATTACTCAAAGTAATACATTGACTATAACGTATACAAATACACAAACAATAACCCAGACAAATACACAAACAGTAACACAGACAATAACTTCATCAATAACGGAAACTATTACGCCCTCGTTTACAGAGACAAATACATTTACCATAACCTTAACCCATACAAATACACCCCCATATACATATACAGCAACTCCTACAATAACAGGAACTTATACTATAACAGAGACCCATACAATAACTGATACTATTACACCCACCATAACTTTAACCATAACATATACAGAAACATTTACTGTTACCAGGACCCACACATTAACTATGACCCATACAATAACTCTAACGGCGACAGCCACAAATACAGAAACCCATACAGAAACACAAACAGATACAATAACAGAAACAGTAACGCCAAGTGTAACATCCTCAATAACATATACATTTACAGTTACAACAACAGATACAATAACACCAACATTTTCAATAACAGAGACTTACACAATAACTCCAACCATAACAAAAACATTGACATATACAGTTACACCAACAGATACTGTTTATTTAACACCTACAATTACTTTAACGCCCACTCCAACACCTGAATATATTGTGGTATATCCAAATCCATACAATAGAGAAAAGGCAATACGGGGAACATTAAAGATTGAATTTTTACCACAAAATAGTAAAATAAGAATATATACCATTGATGGTTATTTGGTGTATGAAGAAAGAGATGCTGCGGGCCATATAGAATGGGATGGCAAAAATAAAAAAGGAGAGAAAGTATCACCCGGTATATATATTTATATAATTGATACAGAAGAAAAAACCTATAAAGGGAAAATATATATAATAAAATGAGGTG
>QNCD01000100.1 GCA_003644385.1 Candidatus Omnitrophota bacterium | reverse complement strand
GATAGATATCGGCGGCCAGATTTACGCGCTGGGAAGAAAATTCAATAAGCCCTGGAGGGTAGCTATAAGGAATCCTCGCGGCGGTTATTTTATTGATTATCTGGGGTTAACAGATCAGTGCGTGGCTACTTCAGGCGACTACGAGCAGTATTTTATTAAAAAAGGTAAGCGCTACGCCCATATTATAGACCCCAGGACAGGTTATCCTGCGCAAACCGAGATAGCTTCGGTGACCGTAGTTGCTCAAGAGGGATTGATCGCTGATGCCTTAGCCACGGCAGTATTTGTTTTAGGAAAAGAAAAGGGCAGAGAGTTAGTTGCGGAAAAATTCCCTGGAGTGGAGTTAGAAATCGTCGACGCAGAATATTAACTTTAAATTAGCCTCCTTACTCCTAAATATTAAATAGTTTGGAAGGCGGCATTAAAAATTATGCATAAAATTATTGAAAAAAAAGAATTAGCTAAAGATATAACCCGCATGGTTTTTGAAGCTCCGTTAATTGCCCGGAAGGCAGAGGCAGGGCAGTTTGTGGTTTTGATTATCGATGAGAAGGGAGAGCGCATTCCTTTGACTATAGCCGATTTTGACAGAGAAAAAGGGACGATTACTTTGATATTTCAAAAGGTGGGCTACACTACGCGCAAATTAGGCATGCTTAATGCCGGCGATTTAATCAGCGATTTACTCGGGCCTTTAGGCCATCCTACTGAAGCAAAAAAAATCGGCACGGTAGTCACTATCGGCGGAGGAGCGGGGATTGCTGAGGTTTATCCGGTAGCCAGGGTGTTTAAAAAGTGCGGCAACCGGGTAATCGGAATTATCGGCAGCCGCAGCAAAGATTTATTAATACTGGAAAATGAGATGCGCGGAGTCTGTGATGAGCTCTTCATTACTACCGACGATGGCTCTTCCGGGCGCAAAGGTTTTGTCATCGATGTGTTAAAAGAATTATTTACGGTGATTGAAAAATCTGCGCATACAGAATTTCCCGCTTTGGTTTATTGCATCGGTCCGGTGCCGATGATGAAGGCAGTTGCTGATTTTACCAGGGATTTCGGCGTCAAGACAATTGCCAACTTAAATCCGGTAATGGTGGATGCAACCGGTATGTGTGGCTCCTGCCGCTGTACAGTTGGCGGTAAGACGGTTTTTGGCTGTGTGGACGGGCCGGAATTTGACGCGCATCAGGTGGATTTTGTGGAGCTGGGAAAAAGAACAAAATTATTTTGTAACCAGGAAAAAACAATAAATGAAAAACTCACCGAATAGGCCGATCGATATTTTTGCCTTATTTCTACCGGAAGTCAGGGAGCTGATAAGCAGGAAGGACTTTACCAGCTTAAAGGATCTGCTTAAGAATACCAATTCTTTTGACCTTGCCGAAGGATGGAAATATCTGGAGCCGCAGGAAAAAATAATTATTTTTAAATTGCTGAGCACACAGAAGGCAATAGAGCTCTTTGAGAATTTAAAATTGGAAGAGCAGTCTTACATATTGAATAACCTGGATAATACCGAGGTCGCCAATATTATCAACGAAATGGCCTCTGATGAAAGGGCCGACCTTTTTAAGGAACTGCCGGAGAAGGTTTCCAAAAAACTTTTTAACTTGGTAAATAAGGAGGAGGCTCAGGATTTAAGAAGGCTGTTGGTTTATCCGGAAGGTACAGCTGGAAGCTTGATGACTACGGAATTTGTGGAATTGCGTAAGGATATGACCGCGCGCCAGGCGATATTATTTGTCCAGGAGAACCTGCGTACCGAATACCGCGGCAACATTTACTCCGTGTTCATTACTGATGAGAATCACAAGTTAATCGGCAGCATTGCCCTGCAGGACTTATTAAAGGCAGCCCCGGATATGATGATTAAGGACTTGATGATAAGCACGGATTTGATTAAGGTCGACGTAAAGAAACCCAGCGGTGAAATCGGCAACTGGTTTAAAAAATACGACCTGCTCGATGCCCCGGTTGTGGACAAAGAAAATGTTTTGCTGGGGATAATTACCGTTGATGATATCGTCGAAGCAATAGATAAACAGAATACCCGGGATTTATATGAAATCGGAAAGATGGACGCTAAGGGCGGTGAAATAATCAGCTATGCCGGTTCCTCGGCGATTGACCTGGTAAAGAGGCGCGCCGGATGGCTGATACTTCTTCTAGTTTTTGACTTTTTAACCGGTACGGTGCTAAAAAATTTTGAGCATACCTTAAGTTCCGTGGTGGCGCTGGCCTTTTTTATCCCCATGCTTTTAGATACCGGGGGAAACGCCGGCGCGCAGACTTCAGTTACTATTATCCGGGGCCTGGCTACCGGCGATGTTAATTTTAGAAATGTGATGCAGGTGATAAAACTGGAATTCAGCGCTGCGGCAATGATGGGTTTGATTGTAGGGGCCGTGGCATTTGCCCGGGCTTTTCTCTTGCAGAAAGATTTTCTCATTGCGGTGGTGGTAGGGATTACTATGCTTTTGGTGGCGATACTTGCTATAAGCACCGGCGTGTTCCTGCCTCTTTTTTCCAAAAAAATCGGACTTGACCCGGCGGCACTCGCCGGCCCGATTACCACCAGTGTTGTCGATGTGATCGGCTTGATAATTTATTTTAAAGTCGCTCAGGCCTTTATTCCGGTGTTGAGGTTTTAGATGAGAGCAAAAATTCCCCAGCGTGCTGCTTCCGAAAGAATAAAAAATTTTCTTGAAGTGGCGCTGGGTTTTTCCAAAGAGCAGGCTGAAAAAGAGGCGGCGCGCTGTCTGCAGTGCAAAAATCCTCCTTGCGTTAAGGGCTGTCCGGTTGGGATTGATATCCCCGGCTTTATAAAATTAATTAAAGAGGGAAAGCGCAGGGAGGCTTTAGAGAAAATTAAAGAAAAGAATAATTTGGCGGCGGTCTGCGGCCGCGTCTGCCCTCAGGAAGATCAGTGTGAAGTCGCCTGTATTTTGAATAAAAAAGGTATCCCCATAAATATCGGCGCGCTGGAGAGGTATGCTGCGGATTATGAATTAGAACACCGCACGCCGCAGGCAGCAGCCCGCGCGCGAAAGTCTACCAAGGTTGCAGTAGTAGGCAGCGGCCCGGCAGGCCTTACTTGCGCAGCAGACCTGGCAAAGATGGGCTATAGTGTTACGCTTTTTGAATCTCTGCATATTCCCGGCGGAGTTTTGGTTTACGGAATACCGGAATTCAGGCTGCCCAAGCAGATAGTTTCTAACGAAGTCCAGTATATTAAAAGCCTGGGGGTTGAGGTAAAGACGAATAGTTTAATTGGGGTTACTTTGACTATAGAAGATTTATTCAAAGATGGGTATAAAGCTGTATTTGTTGCTACCGGTGCCGGGCTGCCCGGGTTTTTAGGGATACCTGGTGAAAGTCTGAATCGGGTTTATTCTGCAAATGAATTTTTGACCCGGGTTAACCTGATGAAAGCGTATAAATTCCCGGAATATGCAACTCCGATAAATATAGGTAAAGATGTCGCGGTAATTGGCGGAGGAAATGTTGCCCTTGATTGCGCCAGGGTATCTTTACGCCTGGGCAGTAAAGTGACTTTGGTTTACCGGCGCAGCGAAAAAGAAATGCCCGGCAGGTTTGAAGAGATAGAGCATGCAAAGGAGGAAGGGGTAATTTTTAAATTTCTCACTCAGCCGGTTAAGATATTAGGCGATGAAAAAGGCTTTGTAAAAGGCCTGGGATGTATTAAAATGGAGTTAGGCGAGCCTGATGATTCCGGAAGAAGGCGGCCGGTTCCGGTTAAGGATTCAAATTTTTTCTTTGATGTAGATACGGTGATTGTGGCAGTTGGCCAGAGCCCTAATCCATTACTGCCTAAAGCAACTGCTAATTTAAAAACCGGCAAAAAAGGCACCATAGAAGTTGATGAAAATTTTATGACTTCTATCCCCGGAGTCTTTGCCGGCGGAGATATTATCACCGGCGCAGACACGGTAATTTCGGCAATGGGCGCCGGCAAAAAAGCCGCCACCAGCATCCAAAATTATCTTGGGGACGTTTCTACCTAACGCTTCCCCTTGATATATAATAAGTTAGAGCATTTTTGAATTTGAAGTTGACTTATTTTTAAAAATTTTAGTTTAGAAAAGAAGAGCAATAGAGAGCAACATTGAAACCAAATTTCTTATAACTCTTTTAATAATAAAGAGTTGCAAAGGGTAGAAACGTCCCCATGAAAGTAGAAGATATACTTGCTAAGAAGGGTAAACAGAAGATTACTATGCTTACGGCTTACGATTATCCCTTGGCGTCTTTGATCGACAGGGCGGGCATTGATATGATATTAGTCGGCGATTCAGTGGCTAATGTGGTGTTGGGTTTAAAGTCAACCACCGAAGTGGGCATGACTGAAATGATACACCACGCCAAAGCAGTTACGCGCGCAGTGAAAAATTCTTTAGTTATCGGCGATATGCCTTTTGATTCTTACCAGTTAAATCCCGCAGACTCTGTAAAAAACGCAAAGCGTTTTATCGAAGAGGCAAAATGCCATGCCGTAAAGCTGGAATGGTTTGAGCGCTGCCTGGAAGTTACCGCAGAAATTATCAAAGCCGGTATCGCGGTAATGGGCCATATCGGCCTGACGCCGCAGACAGCGGATAAATTAGGCGGGTTTAAGGTGCAGGGAAAAGACGCCGATGCCGCAACAAAATTAATCAGGCAGGCAGAGGATTTAGAAAAGCTGGGGTGTTTTTCCATAGTACTGGAATGTGTACCGGATAAGAT
>QNCD01000099.1 GCA_003644385.1 Candidatus Omnitrophota bacterium | reverse complement strand
TTAATAATAATACCTTAAATGCAGATAGTCAATTTAAAAATAAGCAGGACTTGGAGATTATTTTTCATAAGCCAACCTCGCCCATTATTTCTTCATAAATACGAAAGTCATGTTCTGAAAATAAGACAAAAAAAATCTTTTCTAAAACCTGCGGATTATTCTCAATATAGTCTTTTACAGTCTTAATAGCTATGGGAGCTGCTAAATTAATCGGAAAACCGTATACTCCGGTAGAGATTGAGGGAAAAGCAATGCTCTTAATATTGTGCGCCTTGGCTAATTCCAGAGAATTGCGGTAGCAGCTGGCTAATAGCGCTTCCTCGTTACTCCTCCCCCCTCTCCAAACCGGACCAACACTATGGATGACGAATTTTGCCGCAAGGTTATAACCTTTTGTGATTTTTGCCTCACCAGTTCCACACCCCCTCAGCCTGCGGCACTCTTCAAGCAATCCAGGACCGGCTGCGCTGTGTATTGCCCCGTCTACTCCGCCGCCGCCCAGTAAGCTTTTATTTGCGGCATTGACAAGACAATCGGCCTTTACCCTGGTGATATCGCCTTTAATAAGCTCGATTTTAGTTTTCATCAAAACCCTTGGTATTTAAAAATAGCCGGATCAAATCCTTTTTTCCTGTAGATCAAAAAAATGCATTGCTTGATTATCTATGTTAAAGTTTACGGAATTTTTTCCTACCCGGGCGTCTTTATCGTTTACTTTAGCGATAATTTCGGTTCCTTCTATTATTTCTATATGCGCATATGAGTCTTCGCCGATATTTTCAATGAAGATTACTTTACCTTTTATCTGGCCTGCTGGCCCAAACCTTACTGCCGAGGGCCTAAAGCCCAAATATATATCTTGGCCCAGATAAGATAAAATCTTCTGGGTGACGTCATTTGTCAATTCAATAACCAAATTTTCTTTTATAAGCTGTATTTTTGTATCTTTCTTTTTTAGCGTAAACTTAATAATATTCATGGGGGGCGAACCGATAAAACTGGCTACGAATAAATTCTGCGGAACGGCATACAATTCCTGCGCAGGAGAAATCTGCTGTATCCGGCCATTCTTTATCACTACTATTATCTCTCCTAAAGCCATTGCCTCAAGCTGGTCATGAGTTACATAAATTATGGTTTTTTTAATCCGTTGGTGTAATTTAATGAATTGCGAACGCAATTCTACGCGCAACCTCGCGTCTAAATTCGAAAGAGGCTCGTCAAATAAGAAAAGCTCAGGGTCCCTGACAATTGCCCGGCCGGTAGCTACGCGCTGTTTTTCTCCGCCTGAGAGCTCTCTCGGCAACCTCCCCAACTTGTCTTCTAAATTAAGAGCCTTGCTCACCTGCTCTATTTTTTCTTTTATCTGTTTTTCTTTTTCTTTTTTTATGCGTAAGCCAAATGCGATATTTTCAAAAACAGAAAGGTGCGGATAAAGTGCATAGTTTTGAAAAACCATAGCCATATTGCGTTTATGCGGGGGCAGGCCTGTTATTTCTTTTTCTCCTAAATAGACTTTGCCTTGGCTGGCTTCTTCTAGCCCCGCAATCAAATTAAGCAGGGTCGATTTTCCACATCCCGACGGCCCCAGGATTACACAGAATGAACCCTGCTTTATTGTCAAGTTAACCCCGGAAAGCGCTTGAACTTTATCAAAATTTTTATTTATATTCACCAGCCGTAAATCAGCCATAGATTACCCCTTTATCGCACCAGAAAGAAAATCAGGTTTAATGTATTTTTGCAGCGCAAAAGTAAGTATCAATACCGGAATAGTAATAATCACCGCATAAGTAGCCGAAGAAAAAATGTCTCCCCGCGAAATATAATAATACATTTTAATCGGCATAGTCGGCCTTGCCAACGTAAGGTAAGAGGCATAAATAAATTCATCCCAGGAGAGCAAAAACGAAAATATGCCGGCAACAGTTATGCCTCCTAAGGAAAGAGGCAAAACTACTTTTATAAATGCCTTGGATGCCGAAGCCCCGTCAATACGTGCCTGCCGCTCCAATTCATCCGGAAAGCCGGAAAATACCCCCACTAAAATAAAACAAGATACAGGCAAAATCCGGATTAAATGCGCCAGAGTCAGGCCCAATATATTATCAAAGAGACCGATTTTAATAAAACTTATTGTAATCGGCAGGGCAATGCTGATTTCCGGGATCATCCGAGTCATAAATATCACCAGGATTAAGGCATACTTGAGTTTATAATTAAATTTTGAAATACTGTAAGCTGCCGGGATGGAAACTAACAAGCCCAATATACTCGCCAGAATCCCGGTAAGCAGGCTTTTTTTAAGCGGGTTTAAAAAAGTCTCACCAGATAATAAGACACTTTTAAAGTGTTCGAAGGTAAAATTCTTGATTAAATATGTAGGCTTTTCTACAAAAATATCCTGAGGCTTGCTAAGAGAAATCTTTAAAACAAGATAAAGCGGAAATAGAAAAACCAGAATTAAGATAAGAATGGTTATTAAAAATATAGCCGCCCTGATACGCTTTTTCATGCCGGAACAATGCCTTTTTTGCCTACTACTTTTATGTAAAATAAAACAGCGGATAAAATCATTATAAGAAGCAGTACAGCGCTTGCTGCCGAAACATAGGGATTATTAAATTCTGAATATTCTAAATAGGCAAAGGTGCCGATTACTTTTAAATTCTGCCCCATAAGTATCAAAGGCAAAGCAAAAATTCTGAAAGCATCTATTCCGCGTATTATCACTGCGGCAGTAATCGAAGGCAATAATAAGGGAAGCGTAATGCGTTTGAAAATATAAAAGCTTCCTGCTCCGTCGATGCGCGCGGCCTTATAAAGCGAAGTGTCGATCGACTGGATACCGGCTAACAATATAAGCATAACCAAAGGAGTAACCTTCCAGCAATCAGCCAAGGCAATCATCAAAAGAGATTTCACCCCTCCTGACATCCAATATATTGGCGAATCAATAATCCTTAAGTTCAGAAAAATCCGGTTAAGCCATCCGGAAGCGGTAAAAAGGTAACTCATCATTACGCCTACGACAGTAGTGGGGATTGCCAGCGGTAAAATAAATAGCGGGCGCAAAAAACGGATTATCTTTGAATTTTTACATAATAATAAAGCAAAAGACAATCCTAAACTTAATTCTAAAGCCAGGCTTAAAAATGCAATGAAAACTGTATTAAAAAAAGCCTGCCTGAAATCTTTTTGAAAAAATAAATCTTGATAGTGCGCAAGGGTAAAGTTATCGCCGGAGCCTGGCGGGGTAACAGAATCTGTTTTAGCTGCGGGCTGAAAACTCAAGATAATAACCTGGGCTATGGGAAGAAAAGTAAAAATTAAGAGAAAAATTAAAAGTGGCGCAATACAAAGTATTTTATAGCGGTGTTTTTTTATGTGTTCCAGCATATAAAGAAATTATTTATAGAGTGACTTATCTTTCTTCAGCTTTTCTTTATATTTTTTTAAGGTTAACTCAACCTGAGCCTCTCCGATTACAATCTCTCTAAATGCCTCGCTGATATATTTTACATAAGCCGGCCACCAGGTAACGTTTTTACGGAATACTCCCTTTTTTAAGGCTGTGGTTACTGCCTGATAATACGGCTCCTGCCAGCCGGAAACCTTTGCATAAGCATCCTGCCTGATAGACGGCCAGCCTAATTTCGAAACTAATATCTCCTGCACTTCTTTTGACTGCATAAATTGAATAAATTCAAGCGCAAGCTCTTTCTTTGGCGTGTTCCTGGGTATACCAAAAACATCTCCGCCTATAACGTGGAATTCTCCCCTAGGCCCGCTCCAGCCGCTATAGGTCTTTATAAAGGGCAGATTATATTCCTGAACTAAAATAATAACGCCAAAAGGCCAATTTTGCGCTAAATAAGCCTGCTGCTCGGCTAATATCTGATTAGTTGTGTCCCACTTTGCCCGCCGGGATTCTTCGCTGACATAAGGCCAGAGTTCTTTGAGAAATGTAAATGCTTTTACGCAGCCTTCATCATCAAACATATAGGGATCGCCGCCTGCCTGCAGAATAAATTCATATATTTGCGTAGCAGTAGGGTTTCCGCCAAAAGCTTTCAATAGTACCTTCCCTTGCTCTTCCTTCTCTTTGAATGTTTTGGCTACGTTAAGAAGCTCATCCCATGTCTTAGGGGGTATTAAATTATATTTCTTAAAAGCATCCTGGTTATAATAAATAATCTGCACATTCGGACGAAAAGGCATAAACATTAATTGTCCGTCAAATTTACAGGAATCAATAAGGTTAGCTAAAACCTCATCGGGAATACGGCTTTGGTAAACACTTAGATCTAAAACTAAATCTTGATTTATAAGCCTGGACAATTCCATATTATCCTGGGCAAAAAGATCTATTTCTGATCTTCCTGCCTCAAGCAGTGCTTGGAGTTTAGTGGCTAGCTGCCCGGCTTCAATCTGGTAGGAATTTATCTTTATTTCATGTTCTTTCTCGAACAGAGGAAAAATCTCTTCCCGCAGAACCCGCCACTCCTCTTCACCTAAGCTCATAGTAATATTAAGTGTCCTGGTTTTTTCTGTTGGCTGACAACCTAAGAAATAAAAAATTAAAAAAGTAATGAGAAGAATAAAGTTGAATTTTAGGTTTTTATAGATTTTTGTGGGCATATTAAATATTTTATTGTTTCAATACATTTTTTTTAACAAAATTATTCAATTAAAACCGATGCTGTTGTAACTTCTTTATTCCCAATGGCTGCGGTAAAAGAGAAACGTCCCCATT
>QNCD01000098.1 GCA_003644385.1 Candidatus Omnitrophota bacterium | reverse complement strand
TTACTACTGAATACTTTAACGTGACGGTCATGCACCCGTTCAATGATACCATTGAGTATAATGTCAGCCTGAACCTGCCATCAGGATGGAGCTATTCGGGGACGCAAACTGTTACTGCAACTGCACCGGGAAATTATACACTCAAGTTTAACCTGACATCAAGCAATACGCCAAACAATTATTCTATTATAGCTAACGTGAACTATACTTACCCGGCTAATAATAAGGGATTAAGTGATAACAAAACTGTGGAAATGAATAACAATATACCAATACTGGAAATCGTGAGGGAAACGCCAAAAGTCGTGGGGAAAGATAAAGTATTTGATTCAATTTTAACTATACATAATAAAGGTTGTGCAGCTACTTCCGGAGCGACTGTTGTTAAAGAAAAGTTGTCAACGGGATGGGTACCAGCTAACCCAAGCTAAAGATGAGATATTACACTGAATTCTGCTACTACGGACTTAATTAATAATATTATTACTTGGAACTTGGGAACGATTGGTATAAATAAGTATGCTGTACTGACTTATCAGGTGAAAGCGCCAAGCTCGTACCCAACACTTGGTACTTTAAACTATAATGCTACATGGAACAGCAGGAGATTGAAAGAACTTACACAGTTTAAAATCCAGACATATAATTATAGCAGTGAAAGCCATCTGGAGTTTGATTTGACTGCAGTGCAACAGTCAGATAATTATCCATGGCAAGAACCGAGAAGTGCACAGCTTGGAAAACTATACAATTATAGCCTTGAAGTTGAAAACATTGGAGATATTACTGCAACCGGGTGGAACGTGACGCTTTATGTACCACCGCAATGTGAGTTTATTAGAGCTTTGCAAAATGGTACTTGGACAAGCACAACGAGAAAGATTGAATGGAGTTTACAAAGCACGGCTGTGTATGCGTCAACTTACTTAAACTTTACTCTAAATTGTACTGAAGAAGGTAAACATGTGCTCATTGCGGAAGGTGTGAAAAATACTACACAATTTACATCTTACATTAATGATACAAACATTGGATGCTCAGGAGATAGCTGTAGTGCTAGCTCAGAGTTTACCTTTAGTAAGCCAAATAACGTTAGATATGAAGAATTGCGTAATATTGATTTTATGGTGAACTATTCTTGGTCAGGGCCTGGCTTGACTTTAGCGTATGGTAATGTTAATATTACCGGGGATGATGCAAAGGAAAACCCGGTTTGGCAAAAATTAGCGTTCGAAAGTAAAACAGGAACAGTTTGGAGCAATTATACTATTGATGAAAAGCAAGCTAAAAACTTTGTTGCGGATTCACGAAATATTGAAGTAAAAAGTTATGTAGATGCAATTACAAACGCGGATGGTAATGTTACCGTAAGCAAGATTGCGTACACCTGGAAACATGGTAAACTGTTTACTGAACCGCAAAAACTGTTCATTAAGACTAAAGTCTATGAGTACGTGCCACTCTATACGAACTTTACACTTTGGATTGATAACAATGATTCAAAAACTACCGGCGGATGGGGAGAAAGCTTTAACTTTACTGTACTAGTCAGGGACAGGTTTAGCAGGAACGTAACAGTAATGGCATGGCATAAGACTGGGTTGAATGATTATGAACAGATATCTAATTGGACATGTGTTAACTGCGGTTCATGGGCGCAGGCAAACTTTAGCTTTGATTATGATGGTAACGATATAGGCTCATGGAATATGAAAATTAACTTTACTAATGCGGATGGTGGCTCGGAAACATCTGTGCTGAGTTATGCAGTTGAAGCGGATGATGTTAATGCGGACTACTCTACACCTGCCACTAACGCCATCATTAACCGTAGCGCTACCACCAGTTTTGTGATTAACATATATGATAGGGATAATAGCTCTACACCGGGATACCTGGTGTCTGGTGCCACTGATGAAGGTAAAGGTAAAATCTATATCTATAAGTATGGCGGAACGGAACTGCCTGACTCGTCACCAGCAATATCTGCTAACGATAGCGGTAGCTTAATAAGAAGCATGCAAAATGATTCAACCGGATGGTGTAAGAATATTGAAACTACGCCGGATTATCCCTTAGGGGTTACTTCATGGTACGGCGGCGTGACTGGAGCTACCACGTACAAAAATAATCTTACTGTAATAACCACGTTTAACCTAAGGGGAGACCTGTACAATTCTTACACTTACCCGCAAGGTAATAACTATACAACCGGTAGCCAAATTCCGTTGCAGGGAAGTATTGAAGATGACTGCGGACAAACTATCACTGACGCTACGGTGAAGTTTACGCTAACAAGCGGTGCGTATAGCACTGAACAGTATGTGACTGCCCTCGGAGGAGTATACAAAAACTTAACTTATACATTGCCATCGGATGCGCCGTTGGGATGGTATAATGTTACCATGTTTAGTAATAAAACTAATTACTGGAACGGAAGCTATACAATGCTGAATGCGTTCTATTATGGCTCAGCTATACAGCTGTTCGGGCAAGAAATGGCGCCAACGAATGGTGGTGGATGGGGAGAAAGCCCGTTCACGTTTAGCGTGAACCTGACTAATAACCAAAGCACAAGGGTCGACCTTTGGCTGTGGAACAGTAGCGGATGGTTCTATGAATTTAATACGACTTATACAACCAGCTTGAATAATAAAACTACTGTATACAGAAACTTTACTTGCGATGATATCGGGAGCTGGGTGGCATGGTTTAATGCGACGGACGTGATTGGGGTGAACAATAATAGCCTGCCTAACTTAACGTTTACAGTGGAAAGGGATGATATTATTATTGAACATTATGCAGGCAATAACTCATATGTGAACAGGTCAAATGCGCAGCCCGGATCAACAACAGTCCTGGCAGTAAGGATTAATGATACCGATTATGGAAATTATACAGTGGGCGTGGATAATACTACTGCGTTGTTTACTTACATTTATAACGGAACACTATGGATTACCGAAGATGAACTGAAAAATGAAGAAGGGTTGAATTATTCGTTAGCATTTAACCCGGGCTGTGAATATGCAACAGGGCAAACTAACTGGAACATGACTGCAGCGGGAGCAAGCTGCCACAAAAATGTATCATCGCTTAACCTTGTAGTTAACATTGTGGGTGACCTGGATACTACCATCAGTGAACCCGACGGGTCAACTAACTTTACGCAGAATGATAATGTGCTGCTTAGGGTGAATGTGCAGGATGATTGCGGAACAAGCATTAAAGGGCTTAACACGAAATACTTTAACCTGACGAATGGAACAAATGATTATGCTGTACAATGTGAAGCTAATGATGAACAAAATGGGTGGTACAACTGTACCTGGGCGTCAGGGGAAAATACTACCGGGTACTGGAATGTAACATTCTATGCAGGTAAAACCGGCTATAACCTCGGAACTGCAACGCAAAAGTTCTACCTGTCAAGCACGCCAGTGTTATCTGCAGCTGAAGTTATACCAAGCAACGGAGGATGGGGTAGGCCGAATTATACGTACACGGTTAATGTAACCGACGTGGACAGTGATACTGTGACAGTGAAGTTCTGGTTAAGCAAGGATGGGGGAAATTGGCAGTATGTTGCAACCGATACGTGCACGAATTGCCTAAACACGAAGCTAAGATTTAATTATACCTACTCGCAGTCCGACTTGGGAAACTGGAGCTTTAAGTTTAATGCAACGGACTTGCATGATAATATTTACGAATTGTATGGAGGGAGCCATGTTGTGGAAAGAGATACTGTACTGATTAAGCATTATGCAGGGAATAATAGTTATGTGAACAGAAGCAATACTGAACCAGGGTATGAGGTGCAACTGGCTACATACCTATATGATAATGATGCCGGAGAAAATACTACAGCTATTAGCCCAGGAGCAACGTTCTTTGTTTATGTTACTAACAAGACTGAGTCATGGGTTGAGTGGAATGAAGCCAGAAACACGACTGGAGGATACTATTATATCACATTCAAGCCGACATGCAATTATAGCGTTGGACAACAACTCTGGAACATGACAGTGAACGGAGATCCTGCTTATAATAATGCCAGTTCAAACAACTTTGTGGTAAATATTGTTGGTAAGTCTAACGCGACTTACTTAAACCCGAAGAACTTAAAACCGTTTGAAAGAGGATCTGATATACTATTGAGCGGGACTGTGTATGATGAGTGCGGAAGTGAAGTTACAGGAGCTACTGTCAATTACGAAATCGTAAACGGGAATAATGTCTATATGTGTAATGCTACAGATAATAATGGATGGACTGCAAGCGGAGCATCATATAATTGTACTTGGGATACTACCGGGAAAGCGGTGGGACAGTATAATGTGACCATGACGGTCAATAAACAGTTCTACCTCGATTCTAGTGACTTTGAACAAAATGCGTTCAAGATTAATGCAACGCCAATGCTGACAGGCGCGGATGTGAGCCCGAGAAGCGATGGATGGGTGCTGCAAAGGACATTTACGGTGAATGTAACGGATAACGCAGGAGATTCAGTGAACGTCTCATTGTACGAACTTGTGTCAGGAACATGGGTACAAATCGGACAAACTAAGAATTGTACAAGTTGCTCTGATTATGTTATTACATGGAATAAAACCTATACGTGCTCGGATGTGGCTACGGGCTCAAGGCAGTTTAAGATTAATGCTACGGATACCGAAGGTAATACTTATACGACCACTGGGAGCGATTATGAAGGTAGTAGCTCGGCGTTCACTATTGAAAAAGATAATGTTGTAATTATTTACTCCTATGGGAATGAAACT
>QNCD01000097.1 GCA_003644385.1 Candidatus Omnitrophota bacterium | reverse complement strand
TATTTTGTGATCTCCACAATTTCATCCAGGATCACTCCCTTTTGCTTCTTCGAAGCCTTTTGATACCTTTTTGCTATCTCATTTGTTACTGCCTTTTTTTGCTCCATCGTCAGCCCCATAACTTCCCCTCCCTGCTTTAATATTCGTGCAAGAAGGTATTTAAAAATTTTTATTTCAGGTAGATTTTTAATGAGGCAATTCGAGTGCTTGACGGATGAAGAAGAGGGGAGTATAATTGTAATTGAGACTGAATTGCAACCGCAGAGGACACAGAAAAATCTCTGCGGCCTCTGCGGATCCTCAGCGAATTCTGCGGTTGCAAGGGAGAAAGTATGATTACTGAGGAAGATAGATTTCGAGATCACCTAAAGAAGAAGGGATTGAAATTCACCTCGGAGAGGAAACTCATTCTAAAAGAGGTCTTTTCTTCCCATAAGCATTTCGATGTGGAGGAGCTCTTTGGCAGGCTGCGCAAGAAGGATAGGGCCATCTCACGGGCTACCATCTACCGCACCCTCCCCCTATTGATTGAGAGTGGCCTCATCAGGGAGGCTCTCCGCTGCCGGGATAGGTTTTATTATGAACATGTCTTTGGCCATCCCCATCATGACCATCTTCTCTGTATAGGATGCGGAAAGGTCATCGAGTTTAGAGATGAAAGATTGGAGAAATTGCAGAACGAGGTCTGTAAGAAATATGGCTTTGAACTCATAGAGCACAGATTAGGAATCAAGGGATATTGTAAAAAATGCCAGAAAAAAATTTCAAAAAGTACTTGATATGGAGACCATACTAATTAATCTAAGACCCGGAGAATGGGGGAAAGTGGTAGCCATTGGAGGCGGCCATGGTATCCGGCAGAAACTCTCCTTAAGGGACATTCAAGAGGGAAGCAAGATCAGGATGATATCCTCTTATCCGGGACCGGTTATAATTGAAGTTAATAGGAATATGGTTGCCCTTGGCCGGGGTATGGCAGGAAATATTATGGTGCAGAAATTAAGAAGGTAAAAAAAATTTTAAAAAAAAGACTTGACAAACAATTTTTTTTTATATAATTATTGCAATTGAGACGCATTCGCAATGAATAATTGCTAGGAGGTGCTTTTTATGAGAAAGAAACTATCTGAGATGCTTTATGGGGAAGAAGGTATGGTAACAAGTATCGAGGACGAACTAAAGAATAAGGTAGCGGGCATGGGCATCAGAGTGGGCAAAAAACTCAAGATGTTCACTAGGCAGCCTATAAAGGGACCAGTGGTGGTAGAGGTCGATGGAGCCAACACATCCTTGGGATTGGGAATAGCAGATAAAATCATGGTGGAGGTAGAAAAATGAAAATCTTGCTTATGGGGAATCCTAATGTAGGTAAGAGCGTCTTCTTTAACCGTCTCACCGGGGCCAATGTTATTGAGTCCAACTATCCTGGCACTACGGTAGACTATACTAAAGGGTATATGAGGATAGAGGGTGAGGATGTTGAGATTATCGATGTCCCCGGCGCTTTCTCTCTGGAGCCCAAGGATAAGGCAGAAGAGGTGGCGGCAAAGATGCTTCGGGAGAATAGGGATGCCACGGTGGTATGCGTTATCGATGCCTCCAAGGTGGAGAGGGGGCTTTATTTGGCCTTAGAGATTATGGAAGAGGGCTATCCGCTAGTAATCGCTTTAAATATGTGGGATGTCGCTGAGGATAAAAATATCCAGATCGATGTTGCCCGGTTAAAAGAAATTCTTGGCGTTCCTGTAGTCCATACCGTGGCCATAAGTGGTGAGGGATTCAGGGAACTAGTCTCCAAGATAAAGGAAACGGTGCCTGTTGAAATGGATAAGATTATTAAGAGAGCAGGGGGTGAGGCATGAAATTAAATGTCGATGAAAGATGGAATCTGATTGAAAAGATATCAAAGAAGACGGTGACCTTCGGTAAATATCAGCATACCTTGAAGGATGCCGTAGGGGAACTCACTGTTAAACCCTTAACTGGTATTCCCATTGCAGTTGCTATTCTTTACGGTTTCTGGAGTATATTCGGCTCCTTTGCCGGAACCTTATGCACCGATGGCTTCTTCGTTAAGATATTCGATGGTCACTTCCTACCCTTCATGCAGAAGGTCTTTACCGGCCTACCCAAATGGCTCTATTACATCTTTGTGGGAGACCCTTTAGCAGATAACTGTTTTGAGGCCTTCGGGGTCTTGACCAGCGGGCTCTTTCTGGCAATCGGCGTTGTTCTGCCCGCTATATTCATCTTCTACCTGATGCTCGCCTTATTAGAGGATATAGGATATATGCCCAGATTGGCGGTGCTCATCGATACTGTGCTACACAAGATCGGGCTACACGGTTATGCCATCGTGCCCACTATCCTGGGCCTGGGATGCAATGTGCCGGCAGTAACTGCCACCAGGATCTTAGAGACGCGAAAACAACGGTTTATTGCCATGACCATTATGGCTATATTCATTCCCTGTGGTGCCCAATTGGGGATTATGGAAGAGGTGATCCCGGATACCATAGGCCTGGTCTTGCTTTATCTCATTACGGGATACTTCATCTTTGGTTTCATCCTGAATAAGATGCTTCCCGGAAGGTCTCCCGAGATCCTGATCGATGTCCCCCCCTATCAGATGCCTACCAGAAGGAATGTGGTAAGGAAGCTCAGGATGAGAATAACGAGTTTCTTTAAGGTGGCCATTCCTTTTGTCCTACTCGGTTGTGCCCTGGTGAACGTCCTATACTTAGCAGGAGTCATAGAGTGGCTGGGCAATGTCCTTGCGCCAGTCTTCATTGGCTGGTTTGGCGTGCCCAAGGAGACGGTAGGTCCTTTGATCGCTGCCTTCTTAAGGAAGGACTTAGCAGTAGCCCAGCTTTCTGCCATTGAAATGACCAAGTATCAGATGATCATGGCCGTGGTGCTCGTCTCCATATACTTTCCCTGCGTGGCCACCTTTGCAATGATGCTCAGGGAAGGATGGAGAGAGTTATTGGGAGCCTTGGCTACCTTAGTAGTAACCGTCTTTCTCTATGGTGGTCTTATGCATTTAATTGGAATAGTATTGGGGGTGGCATAAATGAATCCCACCCCTCACAGAGGAGCGAGGGTGAACCCCACCCTCACTATTGGTTTTACATTTATTTATTGAGAAGTAAAAGCAATGGTTCAATTTATATTGGGTGTACTTCTAGTTTACGCAAAAGATTTCAGGAACACGAGGAAGGTAAAAACTAGTCAACAAAGAAATCACTACCAATTGAATTGATATATTTTGAAGCATACAAATCCAAAAAGGATGCATTTGAAAGAGAAAAATGTCTTAAGCACCATGGATGTGCACTGAGAAATAAAAAATGCAGACTTCAAATTACACTTCAACAGAAAGGAGGAGCGGGGTGAACAAAAATAAGTTTGGTAGGGTATACTTTGGGATTTTGGGTGTGGTTACTCTTTTCTTTGGGATTATGGATCTGGTAGCCACTTTAAGAGGAGAGAGTATTACCTGGGGTATCCTGGAGATACCTGGGGACATATTCCCTGGAGGATGGGGAGGACTCATTGTGCTCTTCGCCGGGCTTTTCTATCTTGCGGGTATCAGGAATTTTTTCCAGATCCATCAGTTCTCCAAGGTGGTTATGGGAAGCATACTGGTCTGGATAATGGCGGGATGTGACATCTTCGCCTGGATTACAGAATCCATACCGGGTGGCGAGGAGGGTCCCTGGCTCAATCCCTGGGGAAATTTCTTGGGAACCTTTGCTCCCCCTTATACCCCAGCCATATTTCTCTTACCTTTCTCTTTAGTAGTGATCTACTTCATCTATCAAAGAAGAAGGACCTAATAAAAGATAGAGAAGGAGAGTAGAACTGAAAATGAAGAGAATAAAGGAAATCTTATCCAGGATCGGGGAGGGGACTACTATCGGTGCCCTGGCAGAGGAATTGAATATGAATAAATCCCTACTTCGGGCCATAATTGAGTTTTCGATAGATAAAGGATATTTGAAAGAGATAGATACTCAACATGACTGTGCGAAATGCCTCTTGATCTTAAAGTGTTCTACAAAAGACCATAGTTTTCCAATAAAGATGTATATTCTGACAGCGAAAGGCCTGGAACTTATTTCTTCAAGTAGTATAGGGTAATTTTTTTTAAAAAAAATATAGTTTCGAATGCGTCGCAATAGCAATAAGGAGAAAGGAGAGTGGAGAAAATGGGAACAAAAATAAACATAACAAAAGCCAGCCTCTTCGGCTGGTACGCCGATGAGGCGGAAAAGGAGGGAAAGGAATGAAGAAAAGTATTTGGGTGTTTTTAGCGATTGCCCTTGTCTTGGTCGGTGGTCTATTGAGCAGAACAGACCTCGCCTACGCAGAAGAGGATTTGGAGAAGGAGATCTCCCGATTGAAAGCCCCAATCAGCGCCTTAGAGAAAGGCTACAAACTTGAGGCAACAAAGAAGGAAAAGTGGAATCCCCATATACCTGACTGGTTAGACAGGATCAGCCTGAGCGGTGTCATAGAGCTGGAGACCAGCTATATCCATACCTACCTCCAGGGACCAGTTGGCGATACTCACGAAAACGACATCGTCTTGGCTACCGCGGAACTTGATATTGATGTCGACATCGCCAAGTATGTCAAGGGAAGGATTGTTCTTCTCAATACCTATTGTTGTCGTACCCGTGGCGGTATTGCTACTCCGGCAGCCTGAAACACCTCTGCACAGGTTCCCCGAAGCTCAGTGCGCAGATAATACTCCTGCCCGTTCATCTGAAGCTTAACTTCACGTAACGCCTGCAAGTCCCTGCGTACATCATCCCACTCACAGAGGCTGCCTTTCTCTTCCAGAC
>QNCD01000096.1 GCA_003644385.1 Candidatus Omnitrophota bacterium | reverse complement strand
GGTATTTACTAGATGATGCAAATATCATTTACTAAAGCACTACCGCTCTTCGTCATAACATTAACTTTTATCTATTTAATATTACTCATCGCCTCAGAAAAGGAACATAAAGGGCCTAGAACAGAGATAAGAAAACTACATAAGAACTTAATGTTAGCAGCTTTAATATTAACCATGATTGCCTTCGCCTTACTACACATACCTGATTACAAACTAACAATCTATTATCAAGTAATCGTAACCTTGGCATACTTCACTTTACTATTCTGTATGGCTATTCCTAAGAACATTCCAAACAACTATTCAAAATACTTCCTCTTCACAACAATACTCATACACCTATTAATAGTCTACAACCCACCTTACGGATTATATTTTGGGGAGTGGACAAGAACTCTAACAAAAACCATCATAGACAGTCATTATGAAATAGTACCATATCGTTTTACATACAATCCATTTCCATTCCATGTAGGCTTATGGGTAGCATTTTCAGAAATCACTCATATCTCAATAATCCTAAAAATAAGTAAGTTCTTCCCCCCATTAATCACACTTATAGTCATAGACCTAGTACTATATGTCCTAGCTAGGAGATTAACAGGAAGTTGGCTTGCAGGTATACTAGCTATCCTTATGCTCGCATCAACACCTCCAGCTAACTTCCTAGATCATAACGCTAAACTAGCAGGCTTAATGCTAGTACTCATAATGACATTAGCACTCATCAAAGCCTATGAAGGACAAGGCACATTGAGTAATGGGGTGATAGCGGTTCTGGCATATGCTTCAGGGCTATTCTACCATGCTACAGCAGGCTTGGGCATGTTTGTCATAGCCGGAATTCTAGTTTTTGGGCTTATAATGAGAATTTTAACTAAGGAGTATATATGGAGGAGACCCTACGAAAGTAAAATCATGCAAATATTCCTCATAATAATTATAGCAATTACGCTTACTAAGTGGGGATGGGGTGGAGGAGCTGAAAAGATAGTCCCGTCACTTTACAGAAACTTTTTAGCAATGATAGAGTGGAGACAACCCAGCGAGGCAGGCGCTCCAGCACCTCTTTATGAGAGAATGGGAGTTAATCCTATCCAGGCTTACCCTTGGGCCGTACCTGTTGCAATCACCTCAGCACTTCTCCTATACATTTTGCTTAGAAGGAAATCACTTTGTAATCCATTAATTCCAGCACTTGCAGTTGGTGGTCTAACATTCTTACTCCTAGGCTTTTCAAGTGCCTACTTCAGAACAGGCTTTGCAGCAAGTATGTATCCTGGCTATGGCCCCTTAATGCTTCCATCTGCCGTGGTTCTATGTAAGCTTCTTAATTCAAGGAGACTAATAATCTCCATTCTCGTTGTAATGCTCCTAACTGCTTCTGCCACTATAGCCTTAAAAGATCCTATGAACATACCAGGAGGATGGATAAGATTCAAAGGCTTTGTAATAGCGGGAGAGGAGCACTACATATTAACTTCTCTAATACATAACTTCTCCACACCAGAATACAAGAGATATTTAACGAGAGAACTAGTACCAACTTTAGGTTACTTAGACCCCTATGCTCAAGCAAAAGGGATCATATATGAACCAACAGATCCTAAATATCAGAAGGATTATCAAATAATTCAAGGCAAACTAGAGTTTAACGCTATTTACGTCTTTAGATTAAAGCAAATACAGCAACATTTTTCTAGTGGATCACTTGGCAATACGCGAGTTAATGTATTCTTAAACAATGGAAAGTACATAGGCTTAATAAAAGTTGAATAAACATGATTATTTATGTTTAAAACTTAGTAGCTTTCGTACATGACTTGCTTAGATATGACATCGGGTACTCTCATTAAATATGACTAAAGTGACGGTAGTTATTAGGACAACAGGGGAAGAGTCTAAGCTTAAATTATTAAGAGTAACAGTTACTTCATTAGCTAAGCAGGAATTTAAGGACTTCAATTTGATTGTAGTAACGTATAAGAATAAGGAATTCATTGAAAAACTCCTAAGAGAAAGGCTTCCCCAACACAGGTATAAAGTGATAGTATCACCTATAAGGAATCGCTGTTTTCAATCAAATTTAGGAATCAAGCTTGCTGATAGCGAATATGTGGCAATAATCGATGATGACATGGTATTAGATAGTAATTGGTTAGGAACTATGATCAATATCATCACATATTCCTCACCAAAAGTTGCATGTATTTGCTCACCAGTGTACCCCTTATCCAAGATTAAAGGACTGTCATCCCATGACACCTATGCTGTTCTACCTTTATATCAACAATTCCTTGAATTCTTTAAGAGGATTTTAAAAACCTTAAGTATAACAAGCACGTTCTGGCCTAAGAATACTAAAATACTAAGTAAGAAAGTTAAAGAAATTCCTACAATACCTTCAAATTGTATGGTATGCAGACGTAAAGCGCTAATAGATGTAGGATTCTATGATACGTCTCTTCAAGAACCATTAAGAGGAGATGATTATGACCTAGGTTTTAGATTAAGAAAATCGGGTTATAAGATATTGAGTTATGATAGTATAAAGGCCTTTCACATTGAAAATTACTTAGTAAAGTGGCTTGGTAAAGATTCAAGATTCTTTATGAACATGACATTAACTGAGTTTTATGTCATCATAAAGCATAGAGAGTTCATAGGATCATATTTAATTCTTCTCCAAATGTTATATAGACTTATTGAATCCTTCTATTGGGTATATAAGAACAAGAAGCCTACCTTAGTGTTCTCAGTATTGAAAGGTATTGTGAAAGGTGTTGCACAAGGTTTTAGAGCTAAGCAATGAAAGCAGAAGTATTTGTAATGTTATTCTTCGATGATGGATATGAGGAAGATGTACGTATTGCTCGTATGCTCTATCAAAGAAATATAAAAGCTACCTTCGCTATTACTGTTAAGAATATTGGAAAAGAACTAGATGAGAATGACCTGGTATACTTAGCTAAA
Source organism: Candidatus Omnitrophota bacterium (assembly GCA_003644385.1). Classification (GTDB taxonomy): domain Bacteria; phylum Omnitrophota; class Gorgyraeia; order Gygaellales; family Profunditerraquicolaceae; genus B70-G16. The sequence goes on along the minus strand of QNCD01000096.1, from coordinate 1,955 downwards.
ACAGGGGAGATACTGTCTCATGGAGTTAATCATGTCAATTTAGTTAAGCTTTTAAGGTATAGTCCTAGCCTTACATACTCTGAACTGAGAGATTCAAAGATCTTTCTAGAAAAACTCCTAGGGATACATATTAAAGGATTTGCATACCCTTATGGTGTTTACAATAAGTCACTTAAGGAATTAATTGTTAAAGCTGGATATGAGTATGCAAGATCCGTAGATTTGCCTAGTATTGCTCCACGAATTTATGACAAGTACGCTATCCCAGTAACTATGGTTGACTATAGACCAGCAATATTACATCTATTTAAGTCTTTACTTAGACTACGCACTAAGTTGAATACCTTCGTGTTAAGGTTATTGGTGAGATACCTTTCCTCTACATCTCATGCTAGTATTTTAAAGTTAATGTTGATTTTCTTAAAGGAGCTCACTAATTATGTTCGTCAGTATAACAAAGTATTTTCAGTACTATTGGTATTTCATAGCAAATGTTTTAACTATGAATCTTTTAAGGTATTCAAGACTATTCTCGATTACATCAAGGAGAATGCTGGCATCTTAAAGACCTTGACACTAGGTGAGTATACAAGACTTATACGTATTTTGAACTCTAAGGAGGTTAAGGTATGAGCTCTCCTCCTGTTACACAACATGCAGTATTAAGACTTTTGAAAAAGCATAACATAAAAGCTCAAAGATATTTAGACCTTGGATGTGGTGATGGAAGCTTTACGCTTAAAGTAACTAATCTTGTTAAAGCGAAAGAAGTTATAGGTGTAGACATTTCAGATCAAGCCCTTAGCAGAGCTAGAGGAAAGGGTATTAAGACATTTAAAGTAGATCTAGAGACAGATTCTCTCCCATTCATAAATGATTATTTTGATCTTATCACAGCCATAGAAGTCGTAGAACATTTAAGAACCGTAGATAACTTACTGACCGAGGCTTTCCGTGTACTTAAGCCCAGAGGATTTCTCGTAATTGCCACTCCAAACCTTGGGAGTTGGATTAATAGGCTCTTATTACTGTTTGGCTATCAACCTATGCACACCGAACCTTCTAAAAAATATCATGTAGGCTTACCGATAAGGAATGTTAAGGAAAAGAGTAGTTATGCTGGACATGTAAATTTAATGACGACCAAGGCTCTTCGTTCACTGCTTAAAGCTTATGGATTCATAATAGTCGAAGAGCAAGGTATTCATTGGCATATAAGATACAAAATCTTAGACATAGCTGATAAGCTTTTCAGCAAAATACCATCGTTAGCTCATGGCATAGCTGTTTTAGCTCGAAAACCCCTAAACGATGAAAGAGGATTTGCAAGAAAAGTTGCTTACTCTTGAGAACATAATGAACTTGTATTGGGATATCTTAATAGTGCTTGATGCTTGTAGATACGACTACTTCGCAAAAGCAAATCAAGACTTCTTTAAAGGGATACTAAGAAAAGGTCTTTCTCAGCTACTAAAACTGCAGACTGAGCTAAAGCTGTATTTAGAAGATATGATGACGTAATCTACATCTCGGCTAACCCAATAATAAATTCTAAAGTTTCTGTATGGGGTTTCGATGCTAAGAAGCACTTCTATAAAGTCCTGATGTTTGGGATTGGGGTTGGGATGAGGAGTGGGAAAGTGTTCCACCTTGGGGAGTCAATGAGGTAGCATTAAGAGTCTATAAGGAAATCCCGAATAAGAGATTAATCATTCACTATATACAGCCTTATTTGCATTAGTAGGATTGGGAGATATTATAGTTACAAGCAATTTAAGAAACTCTAAAGATCATACCATGGGGAATGTGTATAAAAATCTCTCAAAACTTCTACATACATCAGTAAGGTTGTTGAATTCGCTAATCCCTAGATGGATTCCTAGGCAATGTCTATTGTGGAAACTCCGTAAAGTACTCAATAACCCACCTAAATCTCCTGGAGAACTATTCTATAG
>QNCD01000095.1 GCA_003644385.1 Candidatus Omnitrophota bacterium | reverse complement strand
ATCCTATTAAAGCATTCACCATCTAAATATTTTAATCGGAAATAAAATTCTAATAAATATTCTGTTTCTGCTAAAGAACCTAAGGCAATATTAATAAACTGCCTGAATTCGTTTCTACTTTGTCTCCCGGAGCCTTCTACAATATTTGTGGGGATAGAAAGAACTGATCTTCTTAATTGAGATGTTATGCCATAGGTTTCATTCTTAGGGAATCTTTTAGTTTCTAAATAAATTTGATAAGCTAATTCGTCTACTTTTTTCCAGACAATCAGTTTCTTATAAGCTTTAATCATTTTAGGTGTTTTCTGGTGACCTGGTGTCTTGGTGACTTTGTGTCTTTACGGGTGAAAGCCGTTCCTTTTCTTCCTTGATCCTTTCCCAGGCTGTATCAGTTGGCGGATGGCTTCGAAGATAGCCTGTATTTCTTTATCACGCTTCTCGATTTTTTGTTCTAACTCTTTTAATTTAAAGGCAAGTTCCTTATGAGCCGAAATAAAATGGCGTAATTTTACAAAAGTACGCATAATGATAATGTTTGCCTGAACAGCTTTTTTACTTCGCAGTACACTGGATAGCATCGCAACACCCTGCTGCGTGAAAGCATTTATATTTTTAGAGAACTTTAGGGATGTCACAATTTGTGACATCCTTTTGATCTCTTCTTTTGTCAATGAAAACATAAAATCTAGCGGAAAACGTTCAATATTTCTTTTGACAGATTGGTTTAAAACTTTTGTTTCTATTCCATAAAGAATAGCAAGGTCTCTGTCCACCATGACTCTTTGTCCGCGGATAACAAAAATTTTACTTTCTATTATTTCTTTCGGAATCAACTCTTTCAATTTGCACCTCCTTTTTAAGTTGAAGTGCCATTTTGGCACATCAAGATAATATTATTTTGGTATCATAAATTCTGATCCTAAAGACGTGTTAACTTCTACTATGATAGACGGAGAATATAGGGAAATCTAACAACTATTTTTACTCGCGATCTGGTGGCCTGGTGTCCTGGTGGCTTGTGACCTCTGCATATTGACAGAGCGGAAAAATCATGTTAATCTAATGGCAATATGGCCAGGTCATTTTTGTTTGAAGAATTTGATAGGGTTGCACGCAATATTGCCGCCAAAACCGCCATTTTTTTCCGCGATGGCAAAGAACTCAAGACTATAAGCTATAAAGAGTTATATCTACAGGTCATCCGCCTGGGTAATTTACTGCGTCAAAAGGGAGTAAAGGAGCAGGATAAGGCGGTTATTCTTTTAGGCAACCAGCCGGAATGGCCAGAGACTTTCTTTGCTGTGCAGTATAATGGCGCGATCTGTGTTCCTATTGATATAAATTTAGCTGCTGAGGAGATAAAAGCGCTTATTTTACACTCTCAGGCCAGAATAGTAGTGAGTTTTGAGAAACTCTATTTCCGCCTGCAGCAGCAATTAGATTCAATTAATGGCTTACAGGTTTTGCTTGTGGATTCTCCGGTATTCCAGGATGAATTGGCGCAGAGCACTACTGCAGCAAGCGGTAAGTCGCAGATGGAAGCCGATGATAAGGTAGCAGCAATGTTTTTTACCTCAGGCACCACCAAGCTGCCCAAAGGTGTATTACTTTCCCAAAAAAATCTTTATTCCAATAACCGCTCCATAAAAAAAGTCGGGCTTTTAACCAGCAAGGATGTGGTAATTTCACTCCTGCCGCTGCACCACACTTATTCTTTTATGGTCACCTGCCTGAGCGCTTTATTAGAGGGTGCTCAAATCAGCTATCCGGCCAGCCTTAATTCCGAAGATTTAATCAGCTGTCTGAAAGATACCAAGGTTACCTTATTCGTGGGAGTGCCCCAAGTATTCCTGCTCTTTCACCGCGGTATAGAGCAGAAACTAAAAAAAATGCCTTTGCCGGTGAGGATGATTATCGGAGGTTTGATTGAGTTTTCCTGGCTGATGAGGAGGGTGGCGCATATAAATTTAAGTAAAATCATCCTGGGCAAGATGCATAAGGCATTTGGCAAGCAGCTCAAATATATGGTTACCGGAGGTGCCCGGCTTGACCCAAATGTTATTGCGGATTTCTACAAATGGGGGTTTACGGTATTAGAGGGATACGGCCTGACTGAGACTTCGCCGGTGGTTACTTTTAATCCGCCTGAAAAGCCAAAGTTCGGCTCAGTAGGAAGAGCGATTGCGGATGTAGAGGTAAAGATACTCTCTCCTGATGAACAGGGAATAGGAGAGGTGATTATCCGCGGGCCGAATGTAATGCTGGGTTATTATGAACTTCCTGATGAGACTGCCAGAAAGCTTAAAGAGGGCTGGTATTATACCGGAGATTTAGGTTATTTAGATAAAGAGGGATATCTTTACATTACTGGAAGAAAAGACGAACTTCTGGTTTTAACTTCAGGTAAAAAAGTGAATCCAGAAGAAATAGAGATGAAGTATCTGGCTTCTCCCTACATCAAAGAAATCTGTGTAATGGTAAATAAGGTGGATGGGTTTCTGGATCAGGTGAACCAGCTTACTGCGGTAGTGGTGCCGGATGTAGATTATTTCCGTAAGCAGGGAGAAGTGAATGTCGAGCAGAAGATAAAATGGGAGCTGGATAATATTTCTTATAAGCTTAGTGATTATAAGAGAATCAAGGGGTTTTATTTGAGCAAAGACAGCCTGCCGCGCACGCGCCTGGGCAAATTAATGCGCCACAGGATTGATTTAAGCAAATTGCAAAAGGCAGGGGAAGGGGCCAAACAGGAGGCAGTGTTAAGCAGCGAGGATGAGGCATTATTCAGCGAAGACTTTACCCAGAAAGTATTAAGTTATTTATCAGCGCGTTTAAAAAGAAAAGTCAATTTGGCAGACCACCTGGAATTAGACTTAGGCCTGGATTCTCTGGGCAGGGTAGAGCTATTGTTAGAGCTGCAGCGGCATTTAAATATCCAGGTTCCCGAGGAATCATTAACCGAGCTTTATTATACCGGCATAGCCAAAGAATTAATCCAGCGCTTAAAACCTTTCCTGGGTAGAGAGCCGGCGCAGGAAATAAAGCAGGAGGAATTCCTCTGGTCAAAAGTTCTGGCTCAGCCTTTGCCTGAGAGCCTGGTAAACAGTTTCAGGTTAAAGCCGCTTTTTATTGATAAGGTGATTACCTTTCTGGGGATGGCATTTGTTAAATTAATCTTTCTCATATTTTTCAGATTAAAGGTAGAGGGCAGAGAGAACCTTCCCAAAGAAGGGCCCTGCATTATTTATGCCAATCACACCAGTTATTTGGACGGGCTTATTGTTGGCTGCTCTTTGCCGCTTGGCGGATTATTCAATTCTTACTTTTTGGGCTTCAGGCAGTATTTTATGAATCCGGCATTTAGATGGTTAATCAAGTCTGCAAGGCTGGTGCCGATTGATATTACCTATGACCTGGTTAAGACTATGCAGGTCTGTGCTTATATTTTAAAGCACTCTAAGCTCTTGATGTTTTTTCCTGAGGGCCAGCGCTCTGCCACAGAAGAGACCGGGCCTTTTAAAAAGGGGATAGGGGTCTTAGCCAAGGAATTGAATGTGCCGCTTATACCTATATATATAGAAGGTTCATATAATGCCTGGTCCCGCCACCAGAAATTCCCCAGGCCTGCCAGGATAAAAGTGACCTGTGGCAAGGTCTTAACTGCTGCACAATTAACCGCAGAAGTCGGCCCTGCTCCTGATATTCACGAAGCCCTGGCAGTGCGCCTGCGCAAAGAACTTACCCAGCTTAAACAAGCATAATTGTTTATACTTAAGTTAACCTCCCAAAAGCCAAAAAAAGTTTACAAAATGTGGTCTTAAAACAACACTTTCAAAGCGCGATTAAAAAAGTTTTTTGTTAAACGATTAAAAATTACTAACTTTTTATAATTTACTGGTTATCAAAGTGTTACATGCGTGAAAAAACAGGTTTTCAACAGTTTTTTTGCTATATTTTGGCACGGATAATGCTTTATAAGAAGAAATAAGGCAGATTTGGTCTGCATGCAACAAAGGGATGCTTTTTCGTAACCCTAAGAAAATAAATAGATTTTAGCCTTGACAAAACAAGGGTTAGATGTTATATTTTCAGAGTTGTTTACAAAAATCAACATCCCCTAACACCATATTCTAATCTAAATAATGAGCTCACCGAGTTCAAGCATAAGCCTGATAAAAAAGGTTTATCAGAATACAGGGATTTTTTTAAAAACCCAGCCTAAGCTGGTTGTGCCTTTTGCTATTTTTGCAGCAGTTGAGGCACTGGTGCTCTTTTTCTTCTTTTTAGCGCCCAGAGAGCCTTTTATTTCCTTCATGGGCCCGATTATCAGCCGGCTCTGGGGAGATGCATACCTGCATTATCCTACCAATTTCCTGCTCCTGCCGCGTTTGGGTTCAATCTCAAGGATGTTTCTGGCAGTGGTCTTAAGCTCGCTTTTAACCGGGATGGCAGTATTCCTGGTTGCCAAAGTGCGTAATAAAGAACAGGTGAATCTTAAAGAAGCGTTTATCCAGGCAGTCAAGAGATACCTCAGTTTATTAATCATAGTGGGGCTTTTAGTAGTGTTTTTTTATGTTTCGGTGAAAGCGTTTTCTTTTCTGGTGGTTAAATATTTTACTGCTACCGGCCAAACCAGGCTTTTATGGATGAAGCCGGCAATCTGGTTCGGCCCGATTAGCCTGGCAGTTAACTTTTTTATCGCTTTGATTATCCAGTCACTTTTTGTTTATGCTATTCCTTTCCTGATGATCGGCAAAGAAAAGCTGGTTAAGGCGATAATTAGGTCGTTGGTATTATTTAAAAGATTATTTCTGCCCACTTTGGTTTTAGTGGGCATTCCATTATTACTTTATGTTCCGATTACTATTTTAGAGCAGAATTCTGCTTTTCTGATTCAGAGAGTGTTTCCGGAATTCATTCTAATTGTGCTTTTATTGGGGATAGCAATCAGCTCATTAGTAGTAGATTTGCTGGTTACTATTTCAACCGCTACACTTTAT